>DASRUW010000346.1:0-8236 GCA_035655255.1 Telluria sp.
GTGGGCAAGCGCGTCGCCGAGAAGGCACTGAAAGCTGGAATCACCGAAGTCGCGTTCGACCGCTCCGGTTTCCGTTACCACGGCCGTGTGAAGGCGCTGGCGGAAGCCGCGCGCGAAGCCGGTCTGAAGTTCTAAGGAAGAAGCGTCATGGCAAAAATGCAAGCGAAAATGGCAGGCGACAAGCCGGATGACGGCATGCGCGAAAAAATGATCGCGATCAACCGCGTGACCAAAGTGGTCAAGGGCGGTCGCATCATGGGCTTTGCAGCGCTGACCGTGGTTGGCGACGGCGACGGCCGCATCGGCATGGGCAAGGGCAAGTCGAAGGAAGTTCCGGTCGGCGTGCAGAAGGCGATGGAAGAAGCCCGTCGCAACCTGATCAAGGTGCCGCTCAAGAACGGCACCCTGCAGCACACCGTCGAAGGCCGCCACGGCGCCTCGCGCGTGATGATGTCGCCGGCCAAGCCGGGTACCGGCGTGATCGCGGGCGGCGCAATGCGCGCGATCTTCGAAGTGATGGGCGTGACCGACGTGGTGGCGAAATCCACCGGCTCGTCGAACCCGTACAACCTGGTGCGCGCGACCCTGAACGGCCTGTCCAAAATGAGCACTCCGGCTGACATCGCTGCCAAGCGCGGCAAGTCGGTCGAAGAGATCCTCGGCTAATAGGTGAACGACATGGCAACCATCAAAGTCAAACTGGTCAAGGGCCTGATCGGCACGCGTCAAGACCACCGTGCAACCGTCCGCGGCCTGGGCCTGCGTCGTGTGAACTCGGTTTCCGAGCTCCAGGACACCCCGTCCGTGCGCGGCATGATCAACAAAGTCGCTTACCTCGTGAAGGTGATCGCGTAAGCGGTCCCCGACGTTCGGAGAAACACATGGAACTCAACACCATTCAACCCGCGGACGGCGCCAAGCACGCAAAGCGTCGCGTCGGCCGTGGCATCGGTTCCGGCCTGGGCAAGACCGCCGGCCGTGGCCACAAGGGTCAGAAGTCGCGTTCGGGCGGCTTCCACAAGGTCGGTTTCGAAGGCGGCCAGATGCCGCTGCAGCGCCGTCTGCCCAAGCGCGGCTTCAAGTCCCTCAACGCCACTTTCAAAGCGGAAGTGCGCCTGTCGGACCTGAACGCCCTGGCCGTGGCTGACGTCGACCTCGTGGTGCTCAAGCAAGCCGGCATCCTGCCGGTGCTGGCCCGCGACGTGCGTGTCATCCTGTCCGGCGAGATCACCCGTGCGGTGAACCTCAAAGGCCTGAAGGCGACGGCTGGCGCGAAAGCGGCGATCGAAGCGGCAGGCGGTTCGGTAGCCTAAGTGGCGACCCGCTTGATTCGGAGCATTAATGGCGACTAATTCACAACTCGGTAAGAGCGCGGCAGCCGGCTTCCCCTGGGGCCGCCTGTGGTTCTTGCTTGGGGCGTTGGTCGTGTACCGGATCGGGGCGCACGTGCCGGTTCCCGGCATCGACCCGAACGAACTGGCCTCGCTGTTCAAGCAGAACGAGGGCGGCATCCTGGGACTGTTCAACATGTTCTCGGGCGGCGCCCTGTCCCGCTTCACGGTGTTCGCGCTCGGTATCACCCCCTACATCTCGGCCTCGATCATCATGCAGCTGGTGTCGATCGTGATCCCGCAGATGGAGGCCCTGAAGAAGGAAGGTGAATCCGGCCGCCGCAAGATCACCCAGTACACCCGCTATGCGACGGTGGCGCTGGCGCTGTTCCAGGCCTTCGGCATCGCCGTGGCCCTGGAGTCGCAGCCCGGCCTGGTGCTCGATCCCGGCATGGGCTTCCGGTTCGTGACGGTCGTGACGCTCCTGACCGGCACCATGTTCCTGATGTGGCTCGGCGAGCAGGTCACGGAACGCGGTCTCGGCAACGGTATCTCGATCATCATCTTCGCCGGTATCGCGGCCGGTCTGCCGGGCGCGCTGGGGGGCTTGTTCTCCCAGGTCGGCGCCGGTTCGATCAGCCCGTTCTCGGCCCTGGTGATCGTGGCCCTGGTGGCGGCGGTGACCTACGCCGTGGTGTTCGTCGAACGCGGCCAGCGCAAGATCCTGGTGAACTACGCCAAGCGCCAGGTCGGCAACAAGATCTACGGCGGCCAGTCTTCGCACCTGCCGCTCAAGCTGAACATGTCGGGCGTGATCCCGCCGATCTTCGCTTCGTCGATCATCCTGTTCCCGGCCACCATCGTGGACTGGTTCACGCGCGGCGCCGACGCGGACAACCGCTTCGTCGTGTTCCTGAAGGACCTGGCGGCCGCGCTGGCCCCGGGCGAGCCCATCAACATGTTGCTGTATTCGGTGGCGATCGTGTTCTTCTGCTTCTTCTACACCGCCCTGGTGTTCAACAGCAAGGAGACCGCGGACAACCTGAAGAAGAGCGGCGCCTTCGTCCCGGGCATCCGTCCGGGCGAGCAGACCGCGCGCTACATCGACAAGATCCTGATGCGCCTGACCCTGGCCGGCGCCGTGTACATCACCCTGGTGTGCCTGGTCCCGCAGTTCCTGCAGAACGTGTACAAGGTCTCGTTCTACTTCGGCGGCACCTCGCTGCTGATCCTGGTGGTCGTGACCATGGACTTCATGGCTCAGGTACAGAATTACGTGATGTCGCAGCAATATGACTCGCTGCTGCGCAAGGCGAACTTCAAGGGCGGTATCCCGTCCCGCTGAGCAGGAGACCGAATGGCGAAAGACGATGTGATCCAAATGCAGGGGGAGATCCTGGAGAATCTCCCGAATGCAACCTTCCGAGTCAAGCTGGAAAACGGCCACGTGGTACTCGGCCACATCAGCGGCAAGATGCGGATGAACTATATCCGCATCCTCCCGGGCGACAAGGTGACGGTGGAACTGACGCCGTATGACCTGTCCCGGGCCCGGATTGTGTTCCGAACCAAGTAATAGAAATAAACGAACCGAAGAAAGAGTGCAAAAATGAAAGTTAACGCTTCAGTCAAGCGCATCTGCCGCAACTGCAAGATCATCAAGCGCAAGGGCGTCGTTCGCGTCATCTGCATCGAGCCGCGCCACAAGCAGCGTCAAGGTTAATTAGCCCGAGGAATAACGAATGGCACGTATTGCAGGGGTCAACGTCCCCAATCATCAGCACACCGTGATCGGCCTGACGGCAATCTACGGCATTGGTCGTCCCCGTTCGCAGAAGATCTGCGACGCGACCGGCATCCCGACCAACAAGAAGGTCAAGGATCTGACCGACTCGGAACTCGAGAAACTGCGCGACGAAGTGGCGAAGTTTGTCGTGGAAGGCGACCTGCGCCGTGAGCTCTCCATGAGCATCAAGCGCCTCATGGACCTGGGTTGCTACCGCGGCCTGCGTCACCGCAAGGGCCTGCCGGTCCGTGGCCAGCGCACCCGCACCAATGCCCGTACCCGCAAGGGCCCGCGCAAGGCAGCTCAAGCTCTCAAGAAATAATCCTTAGGACGAAACCATGGCCAAGCAACAGAGCAGCGCCGCAGCAGCCCGCGTGCGCAAGAAAGTCAAGAAGAACGTCGCCGAGGGCATCGCCCACGTGCACGCTTCCTTCAACAACACCATCATCACCATTACCGACCGCCAGGGCAACGCCCTGTCGTGGGCGACTTCGGGCGGCGCCGGCTTCAAGGGCTCGCGCAAATCGACCCCGTTCGCAGCCCAGGTGGCGGCCGAAGCGGCCGGCAAGGTCGCGATGGAATATGGCGTCAAGAACCTGGAAGTGCGCATCAAGGGCCCGGGCCCGGGCCGCGAATCCGCGGTGCGCGCCCTGAACGGTCTCGGCATCAAGATCACCGAGATCCAGGACGTCACGCCGGTGCCGCACAACGGCTGCCGTCCGCCCAAGCGTCGTCGTATCTGATTGCTGGCGGCGCCGGCCCCGGCCGGCACCGCACGCGTCCTAGCCGGTGCAATGTAGCCCGAAATGGGTTATACTGCCCGGCTATTGTCGCCTGCCATCATGGCGGGCGGCGGTTTTTCAGCCACGTCCGGTTCTTCGGGAACACGGACTAGCGTCTGGTACGGGCAACCGTAGTCGGGACGTCATTCAAACACAACAAAGGATTTACTGTGGCACGTTATATCGGACCCAAAGCCAAACTGTCCCGCCGCGAAGGCACGGACCTGTTCCTCAAGAGCGCACGCCGCTCGCTCGATTCGAAGTGCAAGCTGGACGTCAAGCCCGGCCAGCACGGCGTGAAATCGGGTGCCCGCACCTCCGACTACGGCAACCAGCTGCGCGAAAAGCAGAAGGTCAAGCGTATCTACGGCGTGCTGGAGCGCCAGTTCCGCCGCTACTTCGCTGCCGCCGACCGCAGCAAGGGCAACACCGGCGAAATGCTGCTGCAGCTGCTGGAATCGCGCCTGGACAACGTCGCCTACCGCATGGGCTTCGGCTCGACCCGCGCCGAAGCGCGCCAGCTGGTCTCGCACAAGGCCTTCACCGTCAACGGCAAGGTCGTGAACATCCCGTCCTACTCCGTGAAGAAGGGCGACGTCGTCGCCGTGCGCGACAAGGCCAAGAAGCAGACCCGTATCGTCGAAGCCCTGTCCCTGATGGAACAAGTCGGCATGCCGAGCTGGGTGTCGGTCGATTCCAAGAAAATGGAAGGCACCTTCAAGACCTTCCCGGAGCGCAACGAGATCGCCGCCGACGTCAACGAATCGCTGATCGTCGAACTGTATTCGCGTTAATTGACCGCCTGGCGGTCAAGGTAGTATCCCGCCTGCTCCAGTGGAGCGGGCGTTTTCACTCTTAATGCCATCAGCCTTATCGGTGTAACGAGCCGAGGGTAATGAAAAGGACATTTCATGCAAAACAGTCTGTTGAAGCCACGTATCATCGATGTAGAAGCACTGGGCCCGGGTAACGCCAAGGTCGTGATGGAGCCGTTCGAGCGCGGCTACGGCCACACCCTCGGCAACGCGCTGCGCCGCGTGCTGCTCTCGTCCATGGTCGGCTTTGCGCCCACCGAAGTGACCATCGCCGGCGTCGTGCACGAGTACTCCTCGCTGGACGGCGTGCAGGAAGACGTGGTCGACCTGCTGCTGAACCTGAAAGGCGTCGTGTTCAAGGTGCACAACCGTGACTCCGTGACCCTGACCCTGAAGAAGGAAGGCGAAGGCGCGGTGCTGGCCTCCGACATCGACCTGCCGCATGACGTCGAACTGATCAACCCCGACCACGTGATCGCCCACCTGACCGCCGGCGGCAAGCTGGACATGCAGATCAAGGTCGAGAAGGGCCGCGGCTATGTGCCGGGCAACGTGCGCCGCCTGTCGGAAGACACCAACAAGACCATCGGCCGCATCATCCTGGACGCCTCGTTCTCGCCGGTGCGCCGCGTGTCCTACGCCGTCGAATCGGCCCGCGTCGAGCAGCGTACCGACCTGGACAAGCTGATCATCAACATCGAGACCAACGGCGTGATCACGCCGGAAGAAGCGATCCGCCAGTCGGCCCGCGTGCTGGTCGACCAGCTGAACGTGTTCGCCGCCCTGGAAGGCACGGAAGCGACCGCCGAAGCGCCGTCGCGCGCCCCGCTGGTCGATCCGATCCTGCTGCGTCCGGTCGACGACCTGGAGCTGACGGTCCGTTCGGCGAACTGCCTGAAGGCCGAGCACATCTACTACATCGGCGACCTGATCCAGCGTTCCGAGAACGAGCTGCTGAAGACCCCGAACCTGGGCCGCAAGTCGCTCAACGAGATCAAGGAAGTGCTGGCATCGCGTGGCCTGACCCTCGGCATGAAGCTCGAGAACTGGCCGCCCGCAGGCCTGGAGAAGTAATTCGGGTCGTCCCCGCGCATGCGGGGACCCCTGGTAGCAAGCAGTACCCCAAAACCAACCGGTCCGCGGCGCAAGCCGATCGAAGAACTGGACTTGAAAACTCAATTGAAAGGTAATCCATCATGCGTCACCGTCACGGCCTCCGTAAGCTGAACCGCACCTCCGCACACCGCCTCGCGATGCTGCGTAACATGACCGTTTCCCTGCTGCGCCACGAAGCGATCAAGACCACCCTGCCGAAGGCGAAGGAACTGCGCCGCGTCGTCGAGCCGATGATCACCCTGGGCAAGACCGACACCCTGGCCAACAAGCGCCTGGCGTTCGCCCGTCTGCGCGACCGCGAGATCGTCGGCAAGCTGTTCGCCGAGATCGGCCCGCGTTTCGCCAACCGCAACGGCGGCTACATCCGTATCCTGAAGATGGGCTTCCGCGTCGGCGACAACGCCCCGATGGCATTCATCGAGCTGGTCGACCGTCCGGACACCACGGAAGCAGTCGAAGTCGCTGCCGAGTAATTGGCACCGCATCCCTGAAAAGCCGGGCTCGTCCCGGCTTTTTTTCGTCCGCATCGGGAACAGCCCCGAGCTCAGTTCGCCACGTCGACGACGACTTTACCGCTGGCTTGACCCTGTTCGAGGTGGCGGTAGGCGGCTTCCGCTTGGTCCAGCGTGAAGCGGGCCGGATCGAGCCGGACCCGCAGCTGGCCGGCATCGGCCAGGCGGGCCGCCTCGCGCAGGATGGCCCCGTGGTGGGCGCGATGCCGGCCGGTCTGCAGCGGCAGCAGGGTGAAGATGCCGGAATAGGTGCCGGCACGGAACGACAGCGGCGCCAGCGCGTGCGCGCCCCAGCCGAGCGCGCTGACCACGTGGCCGTGGTAGGGCCGCACCGCGAGGAAGGACTGGTCCAGCACGGCGCCGCCCACCGTGTCGAAAATGATGTCGAAGCCCGCGCCGCCGGTGTGTTCGGCCACATACTCCTCCACCGTCCGCTGGCGGTAATCGATGAAGGTCGCGCCCAGGCCCTCGATGAAGCCTTGCTGGGCAGCGTCGCCGGTCGCGTGGACGCGCGCGCCGAAGGAGCGGGCGATCTGGATCGCGACGTGGCCGATGCCGCCGGCGCCGCCGTGGATCAGCACGTTCTTGCCGGGGCCGACCTTGGCCCGGTCCACCAGCCCCTCCCACGCGGTGATGAACACCAGTGGCGTGGCCGCCGCCTCCCGCAGCGAGAACGCCTCGGGCTTGCGGGCCAGCAGGGCGGGATCGACGGCCGCGTACTCGGCCAGCGCGCCCTGGATGCCACCGACACCGCCCGTCATGCCGAACACGGCATCACCCGGCCTGAAATCGCCCACGCCCGCGCCGACCGCGGCCACTACCCCGGCCATGTCGATGCCGAGCACCGCGGGCAGCGGATGGCGCGCATGCGCCGCCTGGCCGGCGCGGATCTTGGTGTCGAGCGGATTGAGTCCGGCCGCGTGGACGCGCACCAGCACTTGGCCGGGCTCGGCCGTGGGAACGGGCAGGCTCCGGATGCGGAGCGGCTCCGTTGCGTGTTCGAGGATGGCGGCTTGCATGGTCATGATGAACTCCTGAAGTTGTGAGCCTCCAATTTATGGGATACTTTCGTGCATGGGAACGGCCAAAATGGCATGTTGGTAATGCGTTTTTGAATGGATAGACCGATGGAATGGAGCGACGTCAAGATCTTCCTCGCGGTGGCTCGGAGCGGCTCGCTGGGCGCGGCAGGCCGGGAGCTCGGCTTGGCCCAGCCCACCGTGGGCCGCCGCCTGAGCGCGCTGGAAGACGCGGTGGGCACGCTGTTGTTCCAGCGCACCCATCAAGGCTTGCTGCTGACCGACGCCGGCCAGTCCGTGCTTGCCACGGCCGAGCGCATGGAGGAGGAAGCCCTGCACTTCGAGCGCATGCTGGAAGGCGGGGAGGGCGACCTCACGGGCCTGCTGCGCGTCACCGCGTCGGACTGGTTCGGCAGCCTCGTGCTCGCGCCGGCGTTGAGCGCCTTCGGCCGCCGCCACCCCGGCATCGCGATCGAGCTGCTGACCGACAGCCGGCCCTACGACCTGGCCCGGCGCGAAGCCGACCTGGCCTTTCGCATCACGCCCTTCACCGAGCAGGACATCGTCGTGCGCCGCTTCCGGCGCCTCGATTACGGCCTGTTCGGTCCGAAGGGAACCCCGCCGCCGGCGGAGCGCGGTGCGGGCGCGCGCCTGATCACGATGAACACGGCCTTTGCCGCCATGCCCGACGTCGAGTGGCTGGCGCGCATGCTGCCAGACGCGCGCGTCGTCTTTCGCAGCAATAACCGCGAGGCCCAGGCGCGCGCTTGCGCGGACGGGCTGGGCCTGGCCGTGCTGCCCCTGGCGCTGGCAAGACACTTTCCGCAGCTGGAACGCATCGACCTGGCCGAGCCGCCGCCCGCCCGCGACACTTG
>DASRUW010000347.1:0-8573 GCA_035655255.1 Telluria sp.
GAAGGAGAGACCGATGGTGCGACCGATCCTGCCCCCCGAGCACTACAACGCCCGCTTCGCGCGGGTGTTGGGTTTTATCGAATCCCAGCTCGCCGCGCCGATCGCGCTGGCGGAGCTGGCCTGCCAGGCTTCGCTCTCCCCCTACTACTTCCATCGCCTGTTCTGCCAGTGGCAGGGCGAGACCCCGCAAGCCTACATCCGCCGCCTGCGCCTGGAAGGTTCGGCGGCCCTTTTGCGCTACGGCCCCGACCTGCCGGTGACCGACATCGCGCCCCAATTCGGCTTCACCTCGGTCCAGGCCTTCAACCGGGCCTTCCACAGCTGGTTCGGGATGTCGCCGGGCCACTGGCGCCGCGGCGGCTATGCCGCGTGGCGGGAACATGGCGATCCGGTGCGCGACCTGTCCGGCGAACTGGAACCGTCGGCGGTGCGTGTGGTGCGCCTGCCGCCCGAACGGGTCATCTACGTGCGCAAGATCGGCCCGTATCGCTGCGGCCTCGCCGAGGTGTGGGAGGAAGTGGCCAGGCTGGGGGCTTCGCTCGGCCTGCAGGGGCTGCCCTGCTACGGCGTCGGCCTGGACGACCCGGACGTGACGCCGGCGGCCCGCCTGCGCTTCGACGCCTGCATGCTGCTGCCGCGCGGCCGGAACGCACCGCTGCATATCCCCACCCGGGTGCTGAGCGGCGGGCTGCACGCCATCCTGCCCTACCGCGCAAGCCAAGGCGACACCGAGAGCCACTGGCGCTGGCTGATCCGGCACTGGCTGCCGCGCAGCCGCTACCGGATCACGGAAGAACACTGCTTCGAACGCTACCCGGACGGGATCGTGCCCGGTCCCCAGGCGCACAGCGAACTGTGCCTGCCGCTGCGGCGCTAGTCGCTCAGGCGGATCCGGGCCTGGAACGAAATGCCGCCGTACAGGCGGTCCTTGTAGGTCGGGACGATGCCGATGTTGAGGCCGACCCGCCCGTACTCCATCCCGAGCGCCGGGATCAGGGCCGGGAACCAGCCGCCGTCGCGCATTTTCGGATAGCCGTTGAACACGCCCACGACGGCGCCCACGCGCACCGGACCGAAGGCCCACGGCTGGTAGAACACGCCCGCGTAGGACGACCAGGCCCGGTCGCTGTTGTAGAAACGCCCCCCCGTGGCCGCCGCCACGGTCGAAAAGCGGTACTCCGCGCCCAGGCCGCGGTTGGCGCCATTCAGGCCCTTGTCGCTCTGGAAGTGCCTGGTGTAGAAGCCGGAATCGAGCCACCATTCACTGCGCGGCTGCGGGTCGATGGTGTCGGCGTGCGCGGCCGCTGCAGCGCAGCAGACCAAGGCGAGGGACAAGCGTCGGATCATGTCATTGAGAAGTCAGCAAGAACAGCCGCCATCATACGTTGCACCATTCGTCGTTGCCAGCGCCACGTTCATCCCATTGGCGGGGCCGTTCGTCGGATGGCCGCCCCGGGGAGCAGCTTCACTTGCGATACTGCCGCCACCGTAAAACCGGGAACCTCCATGAAAACCCTGATCCTCGCCGCCTTCCTGTCCGCAAGCGGCGCCGCAGCCGGCGCCGACTGCGCCGCATTGCTCGCCTCGCACGCCACGCAAGGTCCATGGACCATCGACCTACCCGGCCTCGCCTATCTCGGGGCGCAACACTCCAACGACCCGGCCGACCCGCAATTCGCCGCGCTCGACGCGGCATGGGAACGGCAGCGCCCTACCATCGCGTTTTACGAAGGGCCGGACCGGCCGCTGCCCGACGCGCGCGACGAAGCGATCCGCCAGAGCGGGGAATCCGGATATGTGCGCTTCCTGGCGCGGCGAAGCCACGTGCCCGTGGCCACGCTCGAACCGACGCCACGGGACGAACTCGCCTACGTCTCCGCGCGCTTCCCCGCCGACCAGGTGACGCTGTTCTACGTCCTGCGTGAAGCGTCGCGCCTGCGCGAGACGATGCGCCTGCCGCCCGGGCAGATCGCGGCGCGCATCGACGCCATGCTGGCCAAGGCAGCCAAGTTGGGCCTGGAAGGACTCGCCGTGAAGAGCAGCGCCGACGTCCAGCCGCTCTACGCCCGCTACTGGAACGCGCCGGCCAACTGGTGGGATGCGCCGGCCGCTTGGTTCGATCCGGCCAAGCCGTCGAGCTCCACCGGGGGCGTGTTCACCAACGAGATCAATGCCGCTTCCAGCCGCTTCCGGGACGTGCACATGCTGGGCAAACTGTCCGAGGCGGCGCGGCGCGGAGAACGGGTATTCGCGGTAGTGGGACGCAACCATGTGGCGGCGCAGGCGGCCGCGTTGCGCTGCGAGCTGGAGGCGAAGTAGTCAGGCCGCGTGGTCGAGCACCGTGTCGTGGAAGCGGTCGAAGTCGATCACGCGCACGTTGTTCTCGGGAGCGGACAGGATGTCCACGAAGCGCCGGCCGTACAGGATCTCGTCGGCGCCGTAACTGTGGCGGGCATGCACGAAGTCGTTCAGGGTCTCGTCCATGCCGGTCAGCGACAGGGTCAGGGTTGCGCCTTCGTCCAGCAGGTCCTCGGCCGACTTGCCGAACAACGGACTGCGTTCGTCGATCTGGTGCATGATGGTCCACGACAGCGCGAACACGCTGGTGGAATTGCGCTCCAGCGTCAGATCGTAGAAGCGGGTGAATTCCTGCCCTTCCGGCGTGCGTTCGCGGCGGGCGATGGAGGCGCGCACGGTCGCCTCCAGGATCAGGTTGTTGCGCTCGTTCGCGGCGCGGAACATCAAGGTCGGCACGCCATTGAAGCGCGCCACCACCGCCACGTTGGAAAACATGATGCGCGCCGACGGCCGGGCGAAGCGCGCGAACATCAGCCCCGTCACCAGCGACAGTTCGAGCATGCCGAGCAGGATCTCGGCCGAGGCCACGATGTGGCCGTAGGTGGTCCCGGGATGCATGTGCCCGTAGCCCACCGTGGCCAGGGTCTCGATCGAGAAAAAGAAGTGGTCGATGAAGCCGGGCCGGGCGTCGGCCACGGAGTCCGGCTGCAGGTGGAACAGGCCGGCGAACCCCAGGTTCGTGACCATGTACAGGCAGAAGACCGTGAAGAAGAAAGCCGGCCACGACATCGCCAGCATGAGGTGGTACAGGTCGGACCAGTACCACCCCGTGCCGCCTTTGCGCTTGATCTGGGCGGCGCCGAAGCGGAACACGCCCCCGCGCCGGCGGCCGTAGGGGTCGTGGCTCATGTGCCGCTCAGCCCTCGATCTTGCTGGCCGAGCCGGCGCACCAGCGGTACAGGTAGGTCACGATCGCGGCGCCGATCGCCAGCGCGATCACCATGCCGACCGATTCCGAGATCGCATCCGTCACCGCCAGCGGCTCGCCTTTGCCGGTCAGGACGATCAGGCCGGCCAGCGCCACGTTGAACAGCGATTCGCCGACGATGAAGCCGGACATCACCAGCACGCCCAGGCGCGACGCCGCTTCGCCGTTGCGGCGGTTCTTCATGGCCTTGTCGAACAGGTAGCCGGTGACGGCGCCCACCACCACCGGCGCGGTCACGGCCGACGGCAGGTAGATCGCCAGGCCCACGCCCAGCGGCGGCAGCGACAGGCGTTTGTCCGACATCGCCTTGAGGGTGAAATCGATCGCCACCAGGCCCAGGCCGAGCAGCGCGCCCCAGCCGATCAGGCTCCAGGGCAGGTCCCCCCCGATGACGCCTTTCGCCAGCGTCGAAATGAGCAGCGCCTGCGGCGCGGCCAGCGGCTGCGTGGAAATGGCGTTCGCGTTCGGCGCGCCGGCGAAACCGTAGGCGTGGTTCAGCATCTCCAGCACCGGCGGAACCACCATCGAACCGGCGAACACGCCGATGATCAGGCCGACCTGCTGCTTCCACGGGGTGGCATCGACCAGCTGGCCGGTCTTCAGGTCCTGCAGGTTGTCGTTACCGATCACCGCCACCGCCAGCACCACCGTGGTGACGAACAGGGCGAAGGCGATCAGGGCCTGGCTGGTGTCCGGGCCCATCACGTGGCGCGCCACCATGCCGACGCTGGTCGCGGCGCCGAGGATGGTGAGGATCGCGATACCGGACACCGGCGAATTGGAGGAACCGATCAGGCCCGCCATGTAGCCGCACACCGCGGCGGCCAGCATGCCGGCGATGAGGATGTAACCGACGCCGACGGCGACCAGCGGGACGGACAGCGACTCCAGCACGCCGCCTTGCAGGAAGCTGGCCAGCAGCCAGCCGGCCGGCACCATCGACACCAGCGTCACCAGCCCGACGATGAAGACCGGCAGGTCCTGCTCCTGGCGCGGGAGCGCGGAGCCGTCGCCGCTCTTGGCGCGGCGCGACGCTTCCAGGGCCGATTTCAGCCCGCCGATCACCGGGGCCACCAGGGTGCCGAGGGTGACGATCGCCGCGGAGCCGATCACGCCCGCGCCGATCATGCGGACCTGGGTGCTCCAGGTGCCCAGGGCGTAGCCGGCGGCGTCCATGCCTTCCTTGGGCGTGCCGGTGATGGTCAGGAGCGGCACCAGCACGCCCCAGGCGATCAGCAGGCCCGCGCCCATGGCGACACCCACCGTGATGCCCATCAGGTGGCCCGCGCCGACCAGGGCCAGCGAGCTCGATGCGCCGATGCCGGTCGCGCCGGAGCCGACGCGGAAGTAGGTCGACACCTCGCCGGCCATCAGTTTCATGGCGGCGAAGGCGGCGAAGGCGGCCGAGCTGGCCGAACCCCAGATCACGGCCCACAGGCCGGCCTTGCCTTCCTGCGCGCCGGAGCGCGACTGGGTTCCGACCTTGAGCACTTCGGCGGCAGCCACGCCTTCCGGATACGGCAGGTCGGACTGGGACACCAGCGCGCGGCGCAGGGGCATGGTGTACATCACGCCCAGCACGCCGCCGATGGCGCAGGCGCCGAAAGTTGGCCAGAACGGCACCTTGGCCCACCAGCCGATCATCAGCAGGCCAGGCAGCACGAAGATCACCGACGCCAGCGTGCCGGCCGCCGAGGCGATGGTCTGGACGATGTTATTTTCCTGGATCGTGGCGTCCTTGAAGGCGGACAGCAGCGCCATCGAGATCACGGCGGCGGGAATGGAGGTGGCGAAGGTCAGGCCAACCTTGAGTCCGAGGTACACCTGGGCGGCGGTGAAGACCAGGGTAATGACGATCCCCAGCACAATGCCGCGCAGTGTGATTTCCTTGGGGTTGGACAGCGAGGGTTGGGACATCCGGCATGCTCCAGTTTGAATAAGGTGGCTGGATGGTAGTGGAGCCGGCCGATAGCGTCAATCGCCCCCTCACCATCGGTGTACGTACCGTACCACGACCGCGCGCGGGGGCAGCGTGGCCACCTGGGGCACGGGCAGCCCGGTGCCGGGCTCGAAGCGCTGGTAGCCGATGTAGCCGATATCCCCGAGGTTGGGGCGGGCATCGGTGAGGTTGCGCACTTCCAGGGACAGTTCGTCGTCGCGGCGGCGCAAACCGGTCCGCAGGTTGGCCAGCCGGTAGGCAGCGCGCACCAGCTGCAGCTCCGCCCCGCTGTTGGCGGACACGCTGCTGCCCGTGTAGCCCGCGTCCCCCGCCACGAACAGGTTGCGCCCGCCGTCCAGGGGCATGGTCCAGACGGCTGCCAGGGACGCGGTCAGGCGCGGCACCTGGTACACCGGGTCGCCCACGTGCTGGCCGGTGTTGCCCTCCTCCGTGATCAGGGCGCGGGTGTAGCCCAGGGCCGCGCGCAGATGCAGCTGCGGCGCCGGGCGGCCGGCCAGTTCCCATTCCGCGCCTTCGATCCGCGCCGAACCGGCGTTCCCCTGCATGTAGAAGCCGCAGCTGGCCAGGAAAACCGGCTGCTGGATGCGCTTCCAGTCGATGCGGAACAGCGCCGCCGACTGCGACAGGCGTCCGTCCGCGAAGGTGGACTTCACGCCGGCCTCGTAGCTCCACACGCCATCCGGCTCGATGCGGGTCATGGTGGCCGGGGTCTGGCCGATGGCGGTGAGCGAGGCGTCGCACCCGAAGCCGCTCGGGTCGAACTGCGCGTTCCCCTGCCGGAAGCCCTTGGCCGCGGAGGCGTACCAGAATTCGCCCTCGGCCCGCTTCCAGGACAGCGCGGCGCGCGGACTCAGACCGCTGGCCCGGTTGGCGTTCTTCGAGCGGAACTGCACGTCCAGGTAGTCGAAACCGAGGTCGTCCTCCTGGCGCAGCCGGTACTTGCGCAGGCCCGCCGTCAAGGTGAGCCGGGGGGCGATCCGCCAGTCCATCTCCCCGAACAGGGCCGCGTCGTATTGGCGGTTCACGTCCAGCTGGCGCCAGAGCAGGCTGGGATTGCCCGGCGCCGCTCCCAGTTCGCCGTAGATCGGATCGATGCCGAAGCGCGCTTCGTGGCGGGCCCAGAACAGGCCGACGGTGGCCTTCCACGCGCCGCCGGAATCGAGGTTCAGGCGCGTCTCGTGGGTGAGCTGGCGGTTCTCGTGCCGCGCGGTCCAGGCGTACGGCTGGGGAATCGTGCTGCCCCAGTACTGGGCCGTGCCCTCGGTCGAATCCTCGGTGTCGCTCGCGTGGCGGCGAAACGCGCTGACCGAAGAGACGAGATCCCAGCCGTCGCCATGCCAGCGCAGGGCCAGCACAGGCAGCGACCATGTGTCCGCCGCTTCCGGCTGCACGTTGGCGAGATGATCGATCACCGCCAGCGGCCGGAACGCCGGCAGCGGCGCATAGGTCGCCGGGAAGCCGTGGTGGAACTGGTCCTGCCAGAGGAAGCGCAGCGACAGGTCGAAACGCTGGTCCGGCCGCAGCAGCAGGCTGGCGGAGGCGGCGCGGTTGCGTAGCGCGCCCTGGTCGCCGGCGCTGGCCAGCGGCGACGCGGGGTCCGCGATGTTGGACCGGTAGGTCCGGGTGAGAAAGCCGGGCGCGCTGTCGTCGTGCAGCACCAGGCGCAGCGCCGCGGCGCCGGGACGCAGGACCAGATTGCCGACCGCCTCGGCGCCGCGGATGGCGCCTCCCTGCCCCTGCAGCCTGCCGCCCTCGGCCTGCAGCTTCCAGCTGTTGCGCGCGAGGTCAGGCGCGTTGCTCGCGACGCGCACGTTCCCGCCCAGGGAACCCTCGCCGAACAGCGTGCCTTGCGGCCCCTTGAGCACTTCGATGGCGCGCATGTCCACCACGCGCACGTCCAGCGCGCCGGGCAGCGGGATGTCATCGAGGTAGAAACCGGTGGTGCGCGCGCCCGCCACGCCGCGAATCGCGATGGTGCGCGCGTCGGCGAAAGCGGTGCCGGGGTTGCCCGCCGTGCCGCCGTTCCCATAGGCGTAACTGAGGTTCGGCGTCAGCAGCGCGTAATCGGTGAAGGAGCGGATGTCGTAGTCGTCGATGGCCTGGCGGCCGATGGCGGTGACGGCGAGCGGCACCTCGTCCAGCCACTCGTCGCGCTTGCGGGCGCTGACGACGACCCGCGCCGGCTCGTCCTCCGCCACCGCCGCAGGGGCACTCTGGGCTGCCGCATCGTTCCCGCCGCCGGCGCACATCGCCAGCAGGCCGCACAGCATGGTGTTCCGGGTCATGCCCATACCCACCTCCCCGCGAGGACAGCTCTGTTTTTAACGATTCTGATACTTCGCGCGGATCCGATCAAGCTCGCCGTCGCGTTTAAGCGACTCGATGCCGCGCGTGAGCAGCGCCACGAGCCGCGGGCCGTCGTGCAGGCCGCGTCCGACCATGAAGTGGAAGTCGACCCGCCGCGTCCACCCGGGCGTGGCGCCGGCGAGCTCCGGATCGCCAAGGTAGTCGGGGCCGCCCAGCGCATGGTGCGCGCGCAGGACTTCGACATTCTGGAGCATGACTTCGCAGCGGCCCAGCTTGAGCATGGCGGCCGCGTCGTCGATGGTGCGCGCGCGGTTGGTGATCATCGCGGCCGGCACGCCGTATGGCTCGTAGTTGTAATCGGCCTGGGAGCAGATGCGGTGCTGCGCCAGCGCAGCCGCCGAGCCGACGTCCGGCGCCGGTTCCTTGTGCAGCCAGAGAAAGATCGGCGTCAGACCGTAATGCGATGGCGGGAACAGAAACGCGCGGTCGCGGCGTGGCGAATGCACGCCATCGAGCACGATCTGGTATTCGCCCCGCTCGCCGAGCAATATGCAGCGCGCCCACGGCAGCAGGTCCACCTCCACCTGGTAGCCGGCCGGCTCCAGCACCCGCTTGAGGACATCCACGTCGATACCGCGCGCCACGCCGATGAGGCGGTCGCGAAACAGCGCCGGCGGGAATTCGGCGGCGTCGCCGCAGGCGCGCAGCGTATGCGGCAGCGCGGCCTGCGCCGAGGCGGAAAGCGCAAAGAGGAAGAGAAAAGCGAAGGCAGTACGCAGCATGGTCCCGGCCGGGGAATCGATATCAGCGATTCTGATACTTTGCCCGCATCCGATCAAGCTCGCCGTCGCGCTTGAGTCTCTGGATGCCGCGATCGAGCAGCGCGAGCAGCGCCTCGCGGTAAGGTGCGTTCTTGCTCACCATGAAGTAGAGGTCCACGCGCGGAATCCAGCGCGCCGGATCGGAAGCGAAGGCCGGATCGCCCAGCACGTCCGCGCCGCCCAGCGCGTAGTTCGCCTG
>DASRUW010000348.1:0-2533 GCA_035655255.1 Telluria sp.
GACCGATCCGACCCAGCCGGCCCGTCTGGGCAGCGGCCAGTCCGGTATCGTCGCCAACTTCGGCGGCTACGGCACCCAGGGTTACTACGTGACCAAGTCCGTGTTCTCGAGCATTACCGACGCGTCCGCAACCCAGGCCGCCCAGTACCTCGAAGACCGCTGGCAAGTCACCAAGAACCTGCTGGTCACCGCCGGCCTGCGTAACGACTCCTACTCGAACAGCAACGGCAACGGCGACAAGTTCATCGAGAAGAAGACCCAGATCGCTCCGCGTCTGTCCGCTTCGTGGGACGTGAACGGCGACGCCACGCTGAAGATCTTCGGTTCGGCCGGCCGCTACTTCCTGCAGCTGCCGACCCGCGTGGCAGCCCGCGCCGCGTCGATCTCGACCCTGACCCGCCAGGACTTCACCTACACCGGCATCGACCCCGCCACCGGCGCACCGACCGGCATCAAGGCGATCAACGACGCCCTGTCCCCGGACGGCGAAGTTGGCCAGATCAAGCTGCCGAAATCGGTGGTGGTCAAGGACCTGAAGTCCAACTACCAGGATGAAATCACCCTCGGCTTCGAGCGTGCCTACAGCCCGGACCTGAACTTCGGCGTGAAAGGCACCTTCCGCAAGCTGGGCGCAGGTATCGACGACAACTGCGACACCCGCCGCCTGTACAAGTGGGCTGTCGACCACGGCATCCAGGTGTACGGTCCGCAGTTCATGTCCTGCTACATCTTCAACCCGGGCGAGGCAGCCGATATCTGGATCGACGGCCACGACGCGCGCGGCAACCCGGTCGTGACCGGCAAGGGCCAGTACGCGCACTTCTCGGCCGCCGAGCTGGGCTTCCCGAAAGCCGAGCGTAAGTACGCCGCCCTGGACATGTTCCTCGAGCACCCGTTCCGCAACGGCTGGTATGCCAAGCTGAACTACACGTTCGGCAAGAACTGGGGCAACATGGAAGGCCAGACCCGTTCCGACACGGGCCAGACCGACATCGCCACCACCGCGGCCTGGGACTTCCCGGAATTCGCGCCGTACAGCAACGGCGTGCTGCCGAACGATCGTAAGCATCAGCTGAAAGCCTACGGCTACTACGAGTTCAACAAGGAATGGTCGATGGGCTTCAACGCCCTCATCCAGTCCGGCCGTCCGAAGGTCTGCCTGGGCACCGACGTCGATGCCGAGAACGGCCTGAAGGATCCGTACGGCGCCGAATTCGGCGGTCCTGGCTACGGTGCCGAGTACTTCTGGTGCGGCGGCAAGCCGGCACCGCGTGGCTCGCTGGGCCGTCTGCCGACCGAGAAGCGTCTGGACCTGAGCCTGGCCTACAACCCGGCCTGGCTGAAGGACATGACCTTCAAGGTCGACATGTTCAACGTGTTCAATTCGCAATCCGTCCTGGCGCGCGAAGAGACCTACGACGACGGTTCGGGCGAGGCCGTGGAAGCCAACTATGGCGAACCGCGTGAGCTGGTTGCACCGCGCCGTATGAAGTTCACGGTCGAGTACAAGCACAAGTTCTAAGCCTGAATCGCGCCGGCTCCGGCCGGCGCGATGCTGTGCCTGGATCGCGCCCCGCACGCTGCCCACGCAGCCTGCGGGGCTTTTCTTTTGCGCGTTCAGCTCATCCAGCACCCTGCCAGCATGCCGAGCGCGGCGACCGCCGCCGTTTCGGTGCGCAGGACGCGCGCCCCCATCGACACGGCGACGGCGCCGGCGGCCAGCGCCGCCGCTTCCTCCTCGGGCGCGTAGCCGCCCTCAGGTCCGATCAGCAGGGTCAGGTCGCGCGGACTTTCCCGCCGCGCCCAGTCGGCCAGCCCCAGCGTGCCGCGTGGCGACAGCAGCAGGGCCGGGGCCCCGGCCAGGCAGCGCTCCAGCGGCAGGGGCGCCGCGATCCGCATCAGGCGGTTGCGGCCGCACTGCTCGGAAGCGGCCGTGACAATGGCTTCCCAATGCGCCACTTTGCGTTCGGCGCGTTCGCCGGCCAGCTTGACCACCGAGCGGCGCGCCGCCACCGGCTGCACGGCGGCGACGCCCATTTCGACCGCCTTTTCCACGATCCAGTCCATCTTGGCGCCCTCGGGCAGCCCCTGCGCCAGCGTGACCGCGTAGGGCAGCTCGGCCTCGCGCGCCGCGTGCGCGCCGACCAGCGCGCTGGCGCGCCGCTTGCCGCACTCGAGCAGCGTGGCCGCGTACTCGCCGCCGCGCCCGTCGAACAGGGTGAGCGGGGCGCCAGGTGGCAGGCGCAGCACGTGCAGATGATGGGCGACGGCCTCGGGCAGGTCGACGGCAAGGCCGCTGGTGAGGGGAGGGGGGCAATAGAAGCGTGGCATGCCGGCATTTTAAGTCCTGGCCGCCTGCCTCTGGTAAAATCACGGGTTCCCGTAGCTGCGCACTACCACAGAATTCCAACCATCCTGCAGGACTCTTCATGACGACCCTTCCCACCACGCAAATGGCGAACGCGATCCGCGCTTTGGCGATGGACGCCGTGCAAAAAGCGAACTCCGGCCACCCCGGCATGCCGATGGGCAT
>DASRUW010000349.1:0-5022 GCA_035655255.1 Telluria sp.
AAAATACTGACTTGGTATTTCTTTGCGAGCATTTGATAATTTTTTGAGCATCGGCAGCCCTAAAGCCACCGTGCACCTTCATCAAACGCCCACACTTATCGACTGTTGATTGTTAAGGAACCGGGTCCGCTATCGCTGACAGAGCGTTGTGTTTGTCAGCAGCGAAGAGATGAGATTATGCGGTGTTTCATGAACGCCGTCAACCCCCTTCTACACGAATCACTCCCCCCTCCCGTTCCGGTTCGCACTGCTGCAGATAGCGGGCCAGGGCGTCATCCAGCTTGGGCAGGAGAATCGCGCGCTCGCTGTGCAGGGCGCTGAACACGGGCCGCGTGGCGGCGAAGCCGAGGCGTTCGCTCGCCACCGGCTCGAGGCGGCTCGCGTCGACGCCGGACAACGCGGCGGCCTTGCGGGCGAAATCGGCCCAGGTGATCGGCTCGCTATTGGTCAGGTGCCAGATGCCGTGTTCCTTGTCCACCAGCAGGTCGAGGGCGGTATTCACCAGGTCCGGCACATAGGTGGGCGACACGGTGATGTCCTTGGGCGCCAGCAGGGGCTGCCCCTCGCCCAGCGTGCGCAGGGCATGGGTGATGAAGTTGTAGCGGTCCCAGGGGCCGAAGAAGCTGCTGGTACGCACCACCAGCGCCTCCGGCTGGCGGTCCAGCACTTCGCGCTCGGCCTGGGCCTTGCTGTGGCCATAGATGTTGAGCGGGCGCACGATGTCGGACTCGACGTAAGGGATCTGCTGGCCGCCATCGAACACGAGGTCGCTCGAAAAGGTCATCAGGTGCACGCCATGCCGGGCACAGGCGCCCGCCAGGGTCGCGGGCCCCACGGTATTTTCGCGGAAGCAGCGCTCGGCATCGCGCTCGGCGTCGTCCACCCGCACATAGCCGCAGGCGTTGATGACGGCCCAGGGCTGGTGGCGTTCCAGGGCGCGCTCGACCGAGTCCGGATCCGCGATGTCGAGCTCCTGCCGGTTCATCAGGCGGTAGGCGATGTGGCGCCGCTCGCAGATGCGGGCGAAGGCGCGCCCCAGCGTGCCGGTGGCGCCGGCGATGAGGATCGGTTGCATGGTCTTGCCCACCAGGTTGTGGCCATCCGCAGAGATCGAGGTCGGCGCCGCACGCGTGGCAACGGGCGTGCAGACAAAACGGTCGCCGCGCCGCCACCAGCCTTTTCCGCGCAACACCGGATGCGAGAGCGGTTCGCCCTGGGCCAGTTCGCGCATCAGGCCCGCCAGGGCGGTGGCGCGCGGTGGTTCGGAGCGCACGTCGAAGGGGCCGGATTCGTAATAGCCGCGGTTCGCCGTCACCAGGCTGTTCCAGTCGAAGGCGCCGAGCAGGGACCAGGCCGTCACGGCGCGCACGTCGACGCCGCTGGCGCGCGCCTGCTGCGCGCCTTCCCAGATCTCGAGCAGCCAGCGCAGCTGGTCTTCGCGATGGCCGCTGAGATGCGCCTCGGTCACGGCCAGCGGAATGCGGTAGCGCTCCCAGGCTTCCTGCAGCAGGGGCCCGACGCCGGGCGTCGGCGTGGCGAGCACGCGCGCCGCTTCGATGTCGGCGATGGGCTTGCCGTCGATGAGGCCGCGGCAGTGTGCCGGATAGCGCTCGGCGCGATGGTCGAGCCAGCGCTCACTCGTCACATAGTAGTTGATGCCGATAAGGTCGGGCGGGCAGGGATTGTCGAGGAACCACAGGACCTCGGCCGGCGCCACGCCGGTTCTCATCAGGTAGCGCCACAGCGGGTGCTTGGGGTTCACCTTGCCGCACAGGAGGTCCCATGCCAGCCAGCGCCGCTCGTTGTAGAACCGGGTCGGCGCCGCCATCTCGGGCGTGCCGTAGGTCTTGCCAAGGTCATCCGTCTGGACCAGGCGGGCCTGCGGATTGACGGCGCGGATGGCGCGCATCGCCAGCACCGTGGCGCGGCATTGATTCAGGACCGCCTGGACGAACTGGCGGTCGTCGCAGGCGTGCGGATACCAGATGCCGTACAGCGCGCTGAAGCGGGCTGTGGTCAGCGGTTCGTTGACGGGGGTGTAATCGGCGATCCACGGACAGCGCCGGGCCAGCGCCCCCGCGTACTCCGCCAGCTTGTCGGCGAAGCACGGCGACACGAGGCTGGTATGGGCGGGACCGCTGCCGTGATGCACCAGGCCGGCGATCGGCTCGACGCCCAATTGCTGCAGCGTGGCCAAGCGCCCGGTCCAGCTCCAGTCCGCCGCGGCGAGATCGCCGGGCGCGACACTCTCCCACAGCACGGGGTAGCGGATGCGCTTGATGCCGAGCGCAGCGAAGCGCTCCAGATCGTCCAGCCGCTCCTTATGCCCGTTCCGGTCAAGCTGATTGAAGTAATCGTCGCGAACGCGATTGACCGTGCACTCCACCCCACCCCACAGTTCCAGCGGACGCATCGCCCGCCAGTTGTTCTTGCTCGTCATAGGCGTTTCCAACTGTCGCTACTGCCGAACAGATTAACGAAATTTGGAAAATCATGACGTCGCCTTGTTCGCAATTACGCGCAGAACTAACGCGCCATGCCGGGCTCGAGCGTGCAAAGCGTGCGGCCATCCTGCCGCGTGAACACGACCGTGACCGGAAGGAAACGCTGAACCACCTCGGCGTTGGTCAGCGTGTGCTGGGAAAGATGGGACATCGAAAAGCTGCCGCCGCCCGCCAGGGCGAACGGAATCAACAGCTGGTCGGCCAGATGTTCGCCGGCGACGGCGCCGGACGCCTCGTGCGCACGCGCCTCCGCGACCACGCGCGCGGCCAGGTCCTCGGCGCGCAGGCCGCGCTCGCCGATGGCCGAGAACAGCTCCGTCACATGCATGTAGTCGATCGTGAGCAACAGCACGTTGCCCGGCCCCTGGTCGGACGGCAAGCCGCACAGGCGGCAATTGGCTTCGCTCAGCTGAAACGCGTCGCACACCACATCGAGCTCGCGCCGCGCGATCTCCATAGGCAAACCGGCCACGAAGGCTTCCGCGTAGGCG
This sequence comes from Telluria sp., assembly GCA_035655255.1. Taxonomy (GTDB): domain Bacteria; phylum Pseudomonadota; class Gammaproteobacteria; order Burkholderiales; family Burkholderiaceae_D; genus Telluria. Next base: position 2,996 of record DASRUW010000349.1, read on the forward strand.
TTCTGCGCCGGCCCGCGCGTGGCCAGGTCCAGGGCACGCAGGTGGGCGCAGGGCGCGATCTGCGCCGCCACTTCGCCGCCTCCGCGCGGATAGAAGCCAAAGCGCAGCAGCTCGAATTCGACGTCCACGCCCATCTGACTCAGGATGCGGCCAAACACGCGTTCCAGATAGTGCATGGGCGGCGCCAGCGGGTTATGCGTGCCGCCGCGCACGGTCACGCGCGAAGGCTGGTCCGCACGCAGCAGCACCGGCAGCAAGGTCTGCAGCACGAGCGACGCGCTGCCCGCGGTACCGATGTCGAAGTGGTATTCGCTGCCCCGAATCCGGTCGGGATGGAATTCGAGCGTCTGCGTGCCGACTTCCACCGGAGTGTGTTCGGCCGCGCACACCGCCGCCACCGCCTTCACCGCCACCAGGTGCTGGCGCATCAGCCCCGGCTTGGCGCGGTTGGCGCGAATCTTCGTGATGCGGAACGGCGTGCCGGTCAGGGCCGACAGGGTCAGCGCCGTGCGCAGCACCTGGCCGCCGCCCTCGCCATGGGAACCATCCAGCTCGATCATCGCCTCAGCCTTTCACGCAGACCACCTGTTTGAGGGTGTGCACCACTTCGACCAGATCGCGCTGCGCCTGCATCACGGCGTCGATATCCTTGTAGGCCATCGGAATTTCGTCGATCACGTCGACGTCCTTGCGGCATTCGACGCCTGCGGTGGCCTTGATCTGGTCGGCCAGGCCGAAGCGGCGCTTGGCCTCGGTGCGGCTCATCGTGCGTCCGGCGCCGTGGCTGCAGCTCTGGAAGCTCTCGGGATTGCCTTTCCCGCGCACGATGTAGCTCTTGGCGCCCATCGAACCGGGAATGATGCCCAGCTCGCCCTCGCGCGCGGACACTGCGCCTTTGCGGGTGACCAGCACCTCGCGCCCGAAGTGGCGCTCCTTTTGCACGTAATTGTGGTGGCAGTTGACCGCCTCCACGTGCGTCTCGAAGGGCTTGGAGATCACCTTGCGCATGGCGGCGATCAGGTTCTGCATCATGACCTCGCGATTGAGGCGGGCGAACTGCTGCGCCCAGCCCACCGCCTCGACATAGTCGTCGTAGTGCTGCGTGCCTTCGGTGAGGTAGGCGAGGTCCTGGTCGGGCAGATTCACGAAGTGGGCGCGCATATCCTGCCTGGCCAGTTCGATGAAATAAGTACCGATGGCGTTGCCGACGCCGCGCGAACCCGAGTGCAGCATCAGCCACACAAAGCCGGCTTCGTCCAGGCACACCTCGATGAAGTGGTTGCCGCTGCCGAGGGTGCCGAGGTGCTTGTAGTTGTTCGTGTGGCGCAGCTTCGGTGTCTTGGCGCAGATCGCGTCGAAGTCGTCCTTGAGCTGCATCCATGCCGCATCCACCGCAGCCGGCGGATTGGACCAGGAGCCTTCATCGCGCCCCTTGAAGTTGCGGGTCCTGGGCGAGATGCCATGTGGAATGGCATGCTCGATCGCGCTGCGCAGCTTGCCGAGGCTGTCGGGCAGATCTTCCGCCCGCAGCGTGGTCTTGGCCGCGATCATGCCGCAGCCGATATCCACGCCGACCGCGGCCGGAATCACCGCCCCCAGCGTCGGAATCACGCTGCCGATGGTCGAACCCTTCCCGACGTGCACGTCCGGCATGACGGCGATGTGCTTGTAGATGAACGGCATCTGCGCCGTCCTGGCGAGCTGCTCGCGCGCCTCGCCCTCCACCGGAACGCCGCGCGTCCACATCTTGACCGGCCGGCCCGCCCCGGTATCGAGGACATCGAAGTGTTGATCCATGCAGCGCATCATACGCCGTGGCCCACGCAGAGCGCGCACAGGCGGCGGAAATGCAAAAAGCCCGCTAGTGGCTTCACTAGCGGGCTTCTTCAATAACTAGCCTGACGATAACCTACTTTCACACTGGTTGCAGCACTATCATCGGCGCAAAGTCGTTTCACGGTCCTGTTCGGGATGGGAAGGGGTGGTACCGACTTGCTATGGTCATCAGGCATAACTTGTACGGCTGT
>DASRUW010000350.1:0-12895 GCA_035655255.1 Telluria sp.
GCCTGGCGCAACTCGTCGGCGCGCGGATTCATGACTTTGCCGCCGAGAATGTCACGCACGGCGACCCGCTTGCCATAGTAGGCAGCCGTTTCCTTCTCGTCGTAGTTCACGTCCGTGACGCTGATGGCCACGCCGCCGAACAAGCCCTCGGTGCCGGACCAGACGGTGATGTCCCCCATGCCGGCATTGCCCTGGGCCTCGCGCGACCAGTTCACCAGGGTGAGGCCGGCGTTGGCGTTGAGCGAGAACTTGTTGTCCTTCATGAAGGCGTTGAAGGCCTTCTGGTCGTTCAGCACGAAGGCCACGGGACCTGCTTCCACCCCGGCCTGGGCGCCGACGCTGACCGTGCCCATGTTATAGAAGGCAGGATCGCCCCAGCTGTCCCCTTTGCGCACCAACAGGACGCCGGCGCCGCCGCGCGCGCCCACGCCCAGCGCGGCCCCGCCCAGGCGCGGTACGATGAACACGCCCTTCGACTTTTGCAGCAAACTGGACAGGCGGCCGTCCGTCTGCATCTGGTGCAGCACTTGCACGGCGCGGTTGATGTGGGTGGCTGCGTCCGACATCTCGTCGCCGGAACGGGTTTTGTTCGTGCTCGTCGTGGCCGTGTGGGTGGCGGCGCTCTGGGCGGCGAATGCGCCGCTGCTGAACACCAGTGCCAGGGCCGCGGCAACACAGGTGAGCTGTATCGGATTCCAACGCGTTTCCATTGCATAGCCTCCTAGAGATAACAGCAGAACAGGAAGGCTACCGCGTTTAATTGGTGGGGCGCGCAAGCTTGAAGACGAGAAATCCCGTCCGTTCGGGTCATCCGTCCGCCGGACCGCGGAAGCTGCGGCGGTAGGCTGCCGGGGTGATCCGCAGCTGGCGCGCAAAATGCTGGCGCAGCGAAATGGCACTGCCGAAGCCGGCCTCGGCGGCAATCCGCTCGACCGCGAAGTCGGTGGTCTCCAGCAGCCGCTGGCTCAGCGCCACCCGCTGCTGCACGAGCCACTGGCTGAAGGTGGTGCCGGTGCGTTCGCGGAACTGGCGCGTGAAGGTGCGCCGGCTCATGAGGGAACGCGCCGCCAGCGCATCCACATCCAGCTCCCCGTTGAGATTCTGGCGGGCCCAGGCCAGCGCGGCGGCGAGCCGGTCCCCATCTGGGCGCGCGATGACCGGCTGCTCGATGAACTGCGCCTGCCCGCCCGCGCGGTGGGGAGCGACCACGATGCGCCGCGCGACGCGGTTCGCGAGTTCCGCGCCGATCTGCCCGCGCAGCAGATGCAGGCAGCAATCCAGGCCGGCGGCGGTGCCGGCCGAGGTGACCACCCGGCCATCTTCCACGTACAGCACGGCCGGATCCAGCTTCACCTGCGGGAAGCGGCGCGCGAACGCATCGGCGCAGCGCCAGTGCGTCGTCGCGCCCCGGCCATCGAGCAGGCCCGCCTGCGCCACCGGGAAGGCGCCGAGGCAAAGTCCGACCACGGTAGCACCGTCCGCATGCGCCGCGCGCAGGGCGTCGCACAGCGCCGCCGAGGCAGGCGTCGCCGGATCGGGCCACGACGGGACGATCACGAGGTCCGCGCCGCGCAGCCCGTCCAGGCCATGCGGCGCCTCCAGGGCAAAGCCCGCGGTGGTTCCCAGCCTGCCAGGCCGCTCCGCGCAGATGCGCAGCGCATTGCGCGGCACGCCGTCGTCCGTGTGGTCCTCGCCGAACACGAGGCACGGCACGGACAGATGAAACGGACTGATGCCGTCGAAGGCAAGGACGGCGATATCGATGCCGCGCGGCGAAGAAGAAGCTGTAGGCATGTTGGCCCAAACCTGACGTTGATTGGCGCATCGGGGCATGGCCGCCAATGCGGCCGCACCCGAAAATCCGGTCATCTCAACGCTGGAAGGAAGATGACATGAAACCGGGAGTGTATGCCAGTTGCGTGCTCGCTGCAGGTTTGCTGTGGTCTTTGGCCGGCCTGGCCGATGGCGCGGCGCCCCTGGTCCTGGCGGAACTGCGCTTGCTTGGCGGCGGTGCCCTGCTGGTCCTGTACTGCGGGCCGGCGCGCTGCCTGCGCCTGCTGCTGGGGGCTTCCCGCGCCGGCGTGATCGGCGCGGCGGCCGGCATGGTCCTGTTCCAGTGGTGCCTGTTCGGGGCCTACGCGCGCTGCGGCCTGGCGTTCACCGCGCTCGTCTCCACGGGCGCGAGTCCGCTCTGCGCCGACCTGTTCGAAACAAGCGACGCCAAATGGCGCACACGCGGATGGCGCGCGGCCGTCCTGCTTTGCGGAGGCGCCCTGCTCCTGGCCATTGTGCTCGGCGCCGTCCCGGCGGCCGGCGCCCTCCTGGCCACCCTGAGCGCAGCCGGCTATGCCCTGTACGCCGCCGCAAGCAAGAGCGCCTCCTCCTCTGCGCCGGCGGATGACGTTCTCCTGCCGACGACGGCGCTGGCGCTTGCCGTGGCGGGAATCGCCTTGTTACCCGCGGCGGGGCCGGCGCTCGGCGCTTTCGGCGTGCATAAGCACCTCGGCCTCGCCGCGTTTCTCGCCATCGCGGCTACCGCCCTGCCCTACGTCCTGTTCGTCAAGGGACTGCGCGGCATGGCGCCCGGCGACGCGCTCACGCTGCTGAACATTCAGCCCGCGGCCGCGTTGCTGCTTGCGCTGGCGGCGGGCCAGCGGGTGCCGCCTGCCTACCTTGCCACGTTCACCTTGATGACCGCCGCCATGCTGCTGCGCAGCCGATCGGAAGCCATCACCCTTTCCACCTGACCAAAGGAGATTCACATGTCCCATCCGACCCGCCGCGCACTGATCGTCATCGACGTGCAGAACGAATATTTCAGCGGCGGCCTGCCGATCGAATATCCCGATCCGCAAGCCTCCCTGGCCAACATCGGCCAAGCCATGGACGCCGCCACGGCGCACGCCATTCCGGTGCTGGTGGTGCAGCAATCGGCGCCGGCCGGCGCGCCGATCTTCGCGCCCGGCACGCACGGCTGGGAGCTGCACGAATCGGTCGCGCGGCGCCCGCGCAGCCACCTGATCGACAAACAAATGCCGAGCGCCTTCACCGGCACCGGCCTGGCCGATTGGCTGGAAACGCACGCCATCGACACGCTCACCGTGGTCGGTTACATGACGCACAACTGCGTCGCATCGACCGTGTTCGAGGCCCTGCACCGGGGGCTGAAGGTGGAAGTGCTGCACGACGCCACCGGCGCTCTGCCCTACGCCAACCGCGCCGGCAGCGCATCGGCCAAATCGATCCATGAGGCGTTCCACGTGGTGTTCCAGTCCCGCTTCGCCGCCGTCATGGGGACGGAAGAATGGCTGGCGCACCTGGCGGCCGGCAGTGCCCCTGAGCGCGATTCGATCCTGGCCTCGAACCGTCGTTTCGCCGCCGAACCCAAGGCCGCCTGAGGATCACTCGACCGTCATCGGCGGGCCGCTCCAGACGGACGGCCGGGCCGGGATATTGGCGAGCACCTTGCCGTTAGTGGCGATCACCTCGCCGTAGAAGCGCGCGCTGTCCTTGAGCGTGCGTTCCTGGGTGGCGAGGTTGACGTGCACCAGGCCGAAGCGCTTGGAAAAGCCGTGCGCCCACTCGAGGTTGTCCATCAGCGACCAGGCGCAGTAGCCGCGCAGATCGACGCCGGCCAGGATCGCCTCGTTGATGGCGCGCAGGTGCTTCTGGTAGTAGTCGACGCGCAGCGGGTCGCTCAGGCGGCCGCCCTCGGCCACAGGGGGGTCGTAGAAGGCGGCGCCGTTCTCTGTGATGTACAGCGGCGGATTGCCATAGCGCTGCGCCACCCACTTCAGCGTGTCGGTCAGGCCGCGGGCAAAGACTTCCCAGCCGGTCTCCGTATAGGTCGCCGAAGGCTGGCGCACGACCGCGGCGCGGGTTGGGTAGGCGCGCGGATCGTCGGCCGTGACGCTGCGGGTGTAGTAGTTCACACCCACGAAATCGATCGGCTGCGAGATCAGGTCGAAGTCTTCCTGCGGGAACTGCGGCCAGGCCTGGCCGAAGACGTCCTTCATCTTCTCCGGATAGCGGCCGAGGAACACCGGGTCGAGGAACTGACCGTTCATGTAGGCGTGGGCGCGCGAGGCGGCCTCGCGGTCGGCCGGGCTGTCGGTGGCCGCATACTTGGGCTCCAGGTTCACGACGATGCCGATCTGGTGCATGCCGACCTCGCGGTAGACCTTGACCGCGGCGCCGTGCGCGCGCAGCAGGTTGTGCGACGCCAGCGGCGCTTCGAACAGGTTGCGGTGCCCCGGCGCCAGGCTGCCATGCAGGTAGCCGCCGTCGGACACGACCCAGGGCTCGTTCAGCGTCGCCCACGAGGTGACGCGGTCGTCCAGGCGCTCGAACATGACGCGCGCATAGTCCGCGAACCAGTCCGCGGTGTCGCGATTGAGCCAGCCGCCCTGGTTGTCCAGCGCCTCCGGCAGATCCCAGTGGAACAGGGTGACCATGGGCTTGATGCCGTTTTCCAGCAGCCGGTCGACCAGGCGGTCGTAGAACGCCAGCCCGCCCGGATTGACCGCGCCCCGCCCTTGCGGAAGGACGCGCGACCACGAAATCGAGAAGCGGTAGGCCTGCAGGCCGATCTTGCGCATCATGTCCACGTCGTCGGTCCAGCGGCGATAGTGGTCGCACGCGATGTCGCCGGTGTCGCCGTCGCGGATATTGCCGGGCGTATGGACGAAACGCTGCCAGATGCTCGGGCCGGCGCCGTCGGCCAGCGGCGAGCCTTCGATCTGGTAGGCGGAGGTGGAAGCGCCCCAGAGGAAGTTGTCGGGAAATTGGATCGATGAAGTCATGTGCTGTCTTGGTTCAGTGATGGGTTGCCGTCGGGCCGCCCAGGTCGATGACGACGTGGGCCGGCGCGCGGGAAATGAATAGCTCGCCGTTGCGCCAGCGCGCGGGCCTGCCGTTGATGGTGGTGGCGGCACGCACCCAGGCCGGGTCCATCGCCGGCAATGCGAAGCCGCCGGGCGCGGCGCCTGCCGCGATATCGAGCAGCACCCGGCTGCCGTCGCGCCGCAAGCTGTAGCCCAGCGCTCCATACGGCGTGCGCAGGCCGCCGACGCGCACCCCCTGGGTGTCGATCCAGCCGGCCGGCACGCCATGGGCGAGCACCAGCGCATGGTCCTGCGCCCGCTCGTAGCAGAACATGTCGAGCGCGGAACGGATATAGTCGGAAGCCACCCACCCGTGCGGCAAGTCGCCCAGGAAGCGCGGCTCGCGCGGCAGGCGGCCGACGACTTCGGGAAAGGCGTTCCATTCCTGCGGGCGCTGGTCGGCCAGGAAGAATTCAAGCATTGCCTGCGCGCGCTCGCGCCAGCCCAGGCGCACGGCGGCCGCGACGTTGCGCAGTTCGTAGGGCGTGTAGTCCTTCCATGCGCGCTCGCCCTTGCGGCGCTGTTCGAAGAAGTCCCAGTAACGCTCGAACGTGCCGTTCAGGAGCTTGGGCGGCAGCACGTGCTGCAGGCCGCCCGGCGACAGCGCGATGGTGGTCGACGTGGGATCGAAGTCGCCGAGTTCGGCGGCGCCGGAGAGGTAGCTCACGCCGTGTTCGCGCGCGGTGCGCTCCTGCGAAGCGATGATGTCGCGCTGAAAGCGGTCGGCCCTGGCGTCGAGCTGCGCGGCATCGGCAGTCTTGCCCAGCACGCGCGCCAGCATGGCTGCGTCGCGGTAGCCGCGCAGGCCCCAGAAGTCGTCCCAGTACGAATGCATCGGCTTGGCTGAATAGCCCTCGTGGCTGATCGAGGCCGGCAGCAGGCCGCTGCCATCCTCGCGCAACTGCCGGTCCATGAAGGCGGCGGCGGCGGCCACGCGCGGCCACAGCGCGTCGAGGGCCACCCGGTCGTGGGTGTAACGCCACAACTGGGCGGCCAGGAAGATGAATTCACCCTGGCTGTCGTTCTCCGGCACCGGATCGGCGCCGCGCCGGTCGACGCAGCATGGTACTTTCCCGTTCGCGAACTGGTGGGGCGCAAACCACAGCGCGTAATCGCGCACCGGACCGTCGACACCGAGACGAAGCATCCCCTCGCCCATCATGGCGCCGTCCCGGATCCAGCTGCGGGCGTAGGAACGCGTTCCTGGCATGAGGGCCGGACCGGAACGCGTCATCAGGATCTGCGACAGCGCGGAGCGCAGGACGTCGACGACGCGCTGTCCCTGCGCCGGCACCTGGATGGCCACGCCGTTCAGGCGCTTGCGCCAGTACCCTGCCACCGCCTCCTCCGCGTCCTTGGTATCCGCGCTTTCGGCGATGCCTTCGAGCGGAAGGACCAGGCCGACCTCCGCCTCCGCGCCCGCGTTCAGATGAAAATCGTACAGCATGGCACCCGCTGCGAGCCCGGTCGAGTCTTCGACCGCACGCTCGGCCTTCCAGCCGTCGCCGGCCAGCACCTCGGGCAGCGCGGCCGCGTCGAAGGCCGAAGCCCCGGCCTTGACCGGCACGTTCAAGGCCAGCACGCGCGGTCGTCCATTGACTTCGAAGGCCTGTCCGGTCCAGGCCAGCTTGGCGATCGGGCTGACGCCGGGTGGCGTATTGAGGAACTGGGTCGGCGGATTGACCTGGAACGGGCGAACCGCCAGGGCCAGCCGCAGGTTACGCGCAGCGCTGCCTGTGTTGCGCAGGACATAGCGGGCCACGATGCGCGACGCGCCGGGCCTGCCCTGTGCGAATGCGGTAGTGGTGAGCGTCCATCCGGCGGCCTTCCACTGCACGCTGGGAATCGGCAGGTAGCCGTCGCGCAGCGCATGCGACGTCGTCACGTCGGCCCAGGTCACAAGCTTGCCGCCATCGACGACGAAAGGCTCGACCGAAAAGCCGCCGCGCGCAGCCTCGATGGCGCCGTCCTCGGAAATAAGCCCGGTTTCGGTGCCGCCGTCGATGCCGAGAACGGTCCAATAGCTTTGCATGCCCGAAAAGCCCCGCGGATAACGGCCCGGAGCGGCCTCCTGTGCCAGCGCCTGGACGAAAGCATTGTCCGTCGCGCCGAAAGCGAGGTCCTTCACATCCAGCCGGGCCAGTCGTCCGCCGTCGCGCAGCGCGACACGCAGGTAACGCGCCTCCGCTTCGCCGAGGCGGATCGGATCCGCGCCACCATCCCCGCCGCGCACGGCGTGCCGGGTTTTCCAGTTCGTTCCATCATCCGACAAGGCCACGTCGTAGTTCGACGCATGCGCGCCCGCGGCCCAGTGCAGCACCACGCCGCCGAACTCACGCGGCTGGCGGAAATCGACGATCAGCGCATCGCCAGCCTTGCCGTTCCATGCGGCCGCCCCGTTCAGGAGGCCGGGGTCCACGGGCTGGCCGGCTGACGCCAGCGATGGTGTCTGTGGCGGTTGCGGCGGCGGGAGTTCGCGCAGACGCAGGTCGTCGAACCAGATCGTTCCCCGGCCGCCGTCGCGGCCAGCGCTCACGACCAATTCCACGCCTTCCGTATGGCGCAAGGTGTGATCCGCCTGAGGGCCCCATGCAAACTCCACGTGGCGCTTCTTGAAGCGCAGCTGCTGCCAGCCGCTGGCGAGCTCCAGGTTGGGCCGGTTGACCCACCACACGTTCTCGCCGCTCGCGTCGACCAGCTTGAATTCCAGGTTATTGAGCGGAGCTTCCGCCTTCACCCACAGGCTGATCTCGTAGTTCGCGCCGAAGTCGAGCGGCAGCTTGCGGCGCGCCGACGCGTACCCGGCGGACCCGCCGAAATCGAAATCCAGGCACAGCGCCTGGCCATCCTTGCCGGGCGCCGCGGACAATGCCGCGTGCACGCCGTCCGAGGCCACCGCCTTCCAGGCCCCGGCCTGTTCGAAGGTGTCGAGCACCCGCTCCTGCGCCTGCGCGCCCGTGCACGCGAGCCACGCGCACACCAACCAGTACCGCCACCACATCATCCCTTCACTCCTCCCAACAGCAAGCCTTGCAGGTAATAGCGCTGCAGGCCGAGGAACAGCAGCAGCACCGGCACGATGGTGAGCACCGAGCCGGCCATCATCATTTCGTTGTCCTGCACGTGTTCGCGCGAGAGCGAGGCCAGGGCCACCGGCAGCGTGTACAGGTCCTTGTCCGTGAGGACGATCAGCGGCCACATGAAGTCGTTCCAGCTTCCAAGGAAGGAGAAGATCGCCAGCGTGACCAGGATCGGCAGCAGCAAAGGCAGCACGATCGAGCGGAAGATCCGCAACTCGCTCGCGCCGTCCAGCCGTGCGGCCTCCAGCAGCGCGTCCGGGATGGTCAGCGCGTACTGGCGCACCAGGAAGATGCCGAAAATGCTCGCCGCCGTCGGAATCAGCACCCCGATGTAGGTATTGACGAGCCCCATCTGCTTCAGGATCAGGAACAACGGCAGCATCGACACCTGGGCCGGAATCACCAGCGCCCCGAGCAGCAGGCGGAACACGCGCTCGCGGCCGCGGAAGCGCAGCTTGGCGAAGGCGTAGCCGGCGCCGACGTTGAAGGTCAGCGACAGCAGCGTGGCGGCGGTCGACACCAGCACGCTGTTGACGAAGTAGCCGCCGATCCCGAAGTGGCCGAACAGCTGGTCGTAGTTATGCAGCGTCGGCCGCCTGGGCAGCAGCGGCGGCGGGAAGTGGCTCGCCTCGCCCGGCGCCATCAGCGAAACGGACACCATCCACACCAGCGGGAACAGCGTGACCAGGGCCGCCAGCACCAGCAGCAGGTTGACGGCCGTGCGGCGCCACGCGAGTTGGCTTGCCATGCTCATTCTTCCATCCCCCGTCCGGCAAAACGCATCTGCAGCAGAGTCACCGCGAACATCAGCAGGAACAGCACGAAGGCCACCGCCGTGGCGCTGCCCAGGTTCCACCATTTGAAGCCCTGCTCATACATGAAATACAGGACCGACACCGTCGATTGCAGCGGTCCGCCTTCCGTCATCACGTACGGCTCGGCGAACAGCTGGAAGTAGCCGGCCATGGTGAGGATCGATACCATGAACATGGTCGGCGCCAATGCGGGCAGCGTAATGTGACGCAGCATGGCGAACGGGCGCGCGCCGTCCAGTTCCGCCGCCTCGTACAGCTCCGCCGGAATGGCCTGCAGGCCGGCCAGGAAGATGATCATGTTGTAGCCAAAATTTTTCCACACCGCGAACAGCACGATGGCCGTCATCGAGATGTGCGGGTCGCCCAGCCAGTCCACCGGTGCGATGCCGAACAGGTCGAGCACGTAGTTGATGAAGCCGTAGCGCGTGTGGTACAGGTAGCGCCAGATCACGGCCACCGCCACCATCGACGTCACCACGGGCGCGAAGAAGGCGGTGCGGAAGAACGGCTTGAACCAGGACAGCTTCGCATTCACCAGCAGCGCGGCGCCCAGCGAGGCGCCGATCGACAGCGGCACGCCGAGGACGACGAAATACAGCGTGTTGCCCAGGGCGCGCCAGAACAGCGGCGTGACCAGCAGCGACAGGTAGTTGTCCACGCCGACAAAGCGCAGGTTGCGCAGATCCGCCAGCGCGTAGATGTCGAAGTCCGTAAGCGACAGCACAAAGGCCGCCAGCACGGGCACGAAAAAGAAGACGGCGATGACCAGCAGGGCCGGACCGGCCAGCAGCCACGCGGCGCGTCCGGCCTTCATTGCACACTCCCGCGCGCCAGCATCCAACGGCGCTTATCCAGAATGCGGTCGGCGCGCGCATCCAGTTCGACGGCCGCCTCGTCCACGGACAAGCGGCCTGCCACCACGGCTTCCGTCACCAGCCGCATTTCGGTGGCGATGCGCTCCCATTCAGGCACCTTGGGCGGCGACTTGGCCCGTTCGAGCTGGTCGCCGAAGCCGGCAGCATAAGGATCGTGCGCCAGGGACGGTTCGCGCCAGGCGCTGCGCCGTGGCGGCAGGTCGCCGGTGAGCTGGTAGAAGCGGCCCTGCACTTCGGGTCGCGACAGGTATTCGATCACTTGCCAGGCCTCCTTCGGATGGCGCGAGGAGCGGAACACGACCAGGCTGGAACCGCCGGCAATGGAGGCGGACGGACCGTTCGGGCCGGGCAGCGGCGCCGTCATCCATGCGCCCTGCTTGTCGGCCGGGAGGCGGCGCTTGAATTCGGCGATATTCCAGGGGCCCGAGATGTAGTATGAAAAGTAGCCATTGCCGAATTCATCCCACACGTTCGAGATCTGCGTGTTCGACAGGGCGGGCGCCCACTGCTTGCGGAAGATCCCCGCGTAGAAGGACAGCGTGCGCTTGAAGTCGGCGCTGCGGAAGTTCCCGTAGCTGCCATTCTCGCGCAACAACGGCGTCTCCTGCTGGAGCGCGAGCGCAAGCAAGGGCTCGAATTCGTTCAAAGGCAGCAGCACGGCATAGTCCGACGGGCTGCGCGCCTTGAGCGCGGCCATCGAACGGGTCCACTCGGCCCAGTCGCGCGGCGGATGGGCAAAGCCGGCGCGCGCCAGCAAGTCCTTGCGGTAGTAGAGCGCGCGCGTGTCGACGTACCAGGGAATGCCGTACAGGGTGGGACCGACGAAGTTCGAGTCCCAGATGCCTGGAAAATAGTCGCGCGCGTCGACCGCAGAAGACGCCGCCAGCGGCGCATCCAGCGGCACCAGGGCGCGCAAGGCGGCAAACTGCGGGATCCACGTGTTCCCGAGCTGGCAGATATCGGGGGAGACGTCGCCCGCGAAGGCCGTCAGCAACTTCTCCTGCGCGGAGATCCACGGCATCTGTTGGACTTCGACCCGGATGTGCGGATGGTCGCGTTCGAACGGCGCCAGCAGCTCCTTGGCCACCTCGCCTTCCCGGCCCATGGCCCAGAAGCGCAGGCGCACCACGCCGCCGTCGCTGCGCGTGCAGCCGGCCGCGAGGCCGGCCGCCGCCGTCAGGGCCATGGTGAGCCGGCGCCGGGTCCGATTCATTTGGCCGGCTCCGCGTCCAGCCAGCCGCCGGTGAAGCCGGCCTGGCGCAATCCAGCGCGCAGGTATGGATTCTTGCGCATGGTGCGCCACACGCTCTCGTCGCGGTAGTTGGCCAGCATGGTCACGATCGGTCCCTGGTCGATGCCGAGGTAGTCATTGTCGACCCAGCCCGCGCCCGGCACAACCCGTCCCGTGCTCTGGCGCCCGGCGTAGGTGAAGGTGGGGTTGAACGCATCCAGGAAACCATACTTGGCGTAGACCTGGTCGCCCCAGCGGGACTTGATCTCGGCGATGGCGGGAATCGCAAGCTCCGGCGCGAAGGCGATCGAAGCGGCAGCGCCGGTCGGAGCGATGGTGCAGTCGTCGTAGTGGTCCGGGCCCATGCCACGGCCGGCGTAGGAATGGAATTCGCGTCCGTCGATTTTCGCGTCGGCCGGGCCGTCGCTCGCGGTCACGCCCCACACATTCGGACCGTAGCCGGCGCAGGCCAGCGGGTTGCGCACGGCGTAGGAACGCTGGGCGTATGCCGCGCGGCGGCTGTTTTCGAAGTAGTCGAGACCGCGCTCGCGCATGTACTGGTCGCGGATGCCGCGGAAGTCGATCCAGATTTGCGAGTACTGGTGCCCGAACATGGGAGCAAAGCCGAGGTGCTCGATGCCCTCGTACTTGCCCCAGCTGCGGCCATAGGTGCTGGTCCACTCGGACCACGCGGCCGGCGCCAGCGCGTGCGTCGGCGAGCCCAGTGCGAGCACGTACACCAGCATCGCTTCGTTGTAGCCGCGCCAGTCGTAGGCGAGGAAGCCCGTTTCGGGGTCCCAGCCGAGCACCACGGCGTTGGGGCGGGCCTGGGCCCACTGCCAGTCCACACGGCGGTAGATCTGGTCGGCGAGGCGGCGGATTTCCGCCTCCTCGGGATCGTCGCGGTCGTACCAGCTCTGGGCGTGCAGCACTCCGCCCAGCAGCAAGGCGGTATCGACGGTGGACAGCTCGCAATTCGAGCTGCGTGCGCCGGTCTTCATGTCCAGGAAGTGATAGAAGAAGCCGTGAAACCCCGTCATGCCCTGCGCCGCATCGCCCTGGGGCGCGTTCCACAGGAAACGCAGGGTGGTCAGGGTGCGGGCGCGCGCGGTATCGCGCGTCACGTAGCCGCGCTCCGCGCCGACGATGTAGGCGGACAGCCCGAAGCCGACGGCGGCGACACTGGAAAAGGACGGCGTGGGATAGCGGTCGGGAACCAGGCCGTTGGCGGGATTGGCCGTGTCCCAGAAAAAGCGGAAGGTCCGTTCGGACAAGTCGTCCAGCATGGCCTGCACCGCGGGGCCCTGCGGCGCGGCGGCCGGCGCGGGCGGAGCCTGGACCTGGGAAGGTGCGCTGCAGGCGGCAAGGCCGCCCGCGAACGCCAGCGCGATAACGCGTCGGATCATCGTGTTCTGAACCTGATCAAGAGAAAAAAACCGTGCCGCGGCCGTGGGGGGCCGGCCGCGGCACGTCCAACTTAAAACGCGTAGCGGACGCTGAACTTCACGGTGCGCATCGGGCCGGCCACGCTGCCCGGCACGCCCAGGTTCTTGTTGTCCCCGCCCAGGTAGTTCTGCGGATTGCCCGGACCACCGCCCCACGCATCGTAGCCGCCGTAGTTGATGGTGTTGAAGAGATTCAGGATATCCATGCGCAGCGAGAGTTTGCCGAAGCCCGCCGAGACGTCCTTCGACAGCGCCAGATCCACCTCGCGGAACGCGCCGCCCTCGCCCTTGCGCGAGACGCACTTGTCCCAGCCGGCGGAGCAGTCGGTGATGCGGAACGGCAGGCCGGAGCCGAAGGTCATCTTCGACGACAGCATGATGCCCCACGGGAGCACCCGGTCCGTCATGCCGGTCAGGACCAGGCGATGGCGTTCCACCAGGGTCGAGGGATTCCACGCATTGACGTAGCGGCCGTAGGTCCAGTTGAAGATGTCGTTGTTCCACTCCTTGTTGGTGGTGTGGCCGTCGGAATAGGTGTAGGTCGCGGCCACGCCCCAGCCGGTGGA
>DASRUW010000351.1:0-9308 GCA_035655255.1 Telluria sp.
AGCGACTGATCGAACTCGTGAACGAGGATCTGTTTCAATTTGAAGACATGTCCGCGGGCGCGATAGCTCGCGGACTTTCGCTTCAAGACCTTTGCGATTCACTTTGTTTGGAAATTGCCCAGCTCTATTTGAGAAATGAAATTTCGTGGGACGAAGGTGATCTCGTAATGAATTCCCTCTTTGCATGGGCCTTCAACCCCAAGAACGTTGTCGGCTTCCCGAAGTTCTCCTGGGCGGTCTACTATGCCTTCGATGAAGCGGAATATGTTCACCCAAATGATCCTCCAGGGACGAATCCCATGCTGCGAACCGCCCCAATGCTTACGGCTGCCCTGGCCACGCTATCGGCCCAACCATCCAATCCAGCGGACGCCTAACGGCGCCGCTGATCGTCAACGTTGGAGCCCACTCGCTTCATGAATTCGAACCGCGCCGCTACGCTCATCGCCGGGCTTGGTCGGCCCGCGAGCGCGCCCGCTGTTCGGCGCGGTGGCGGTGTTAGCCATTCGCTGAGCTCGGCCGCTGGCGGTGGCCGCAAGGATGCCTGGGTTGCTTCGTGGCGAGTGCACGCGTGTTCTCCAACATCTCACTCAACCGGACGCGCTGACGCGCGCCGGTCACCTCAACGTTAGAGGTCCCATGATTCCAGCTGCGATTCGGAACAAGCAACTCATCGCGTTCACTTATGATGGGTATCCGCGAACGGCGGAGCCTCACACATACGGGATCGATACCAAAGGCCATCGAGCTCTTCGTGCGTATCAAGTTGGCGGCGGTAGCGACTCTGGCGAACCAAAGGGGTGGAAGGTTTTTCACGTCGACGAAATGAGGAATATCGTTTTGCTGCCTGACCAGTTCCCCGGTCCTCGCAAAGGGTACAAGCGGGGTGACAATTTTTTCACCGTAATCCATGCTGAACTCTAACCAGTCAATCAACGCGGACGCGCTAAAGCGCGCCGGTTATCATCCACGTTAGCGAACTTCTCATATGCGGCGCGCCACTCCGAGAGAATCTCAAGCACTCACGCTTTCGGCCGTGGGCTCCTTCATTTTGGGAGTTACTTCTTATGCTTTGGGCCCTTGCCATGGCGAAGGGTGCTTCGTGAATGTGCTTTTCGGAACAGTTTTCCTAATTCCTATTTCGTTGTTCCTATTGATCTGTCTTGCGGTTTCAATCCGCAAACGTTCAATCTACTTTCTGGGCGTAGGTGCGTTGCCGCTTATTGCCCTTCTTATTGTCCAGGTGGTCAAGTGAACGTTGCTAACCATCAGCTCCAGCGGACGCGCTACAGCGGGCTGTGCCCACTTCCGCCCGCCGCTGAGCAAGCACGTTACGCTGCACAAGAAAGTCGCCCATGCCAGGATGGTCCATCCCGCCCGAGTTCCCGCTGAATGAACTCGTCGGCCAAGAAGTCACGCAGATATGCATTGGCTTTGCGCAGGTGCAAATTCATCTCTATAGGCAGCCGCGATCGGGCACTGCAGATAAATGGAAGCCCGGGGCCGTCAGCGTTGTTGAAAAAACTGAAAAACCAAAATCGTGAAAGTCGCGTTCCGTCCCAACCTTGAAGTCAACTGGACTGCCTACACGCTGCGCGTTTCGGCAGCCAGTTACTTTGCACTTTGGGGAGCATAACAAGTGACATTGACAGATCTCGCGAGCCCGCTAAGGTCTATCCTCGACTCCGAGCTTGGCGCACGAAATCGCGTAGTCGAAGTTACGTCGTGGCCGCCGAACTGCGAACTGCTCGTGATTCTCGAAAATGAGTTTCAGGGTTCATATGCCGTTGGCGACGACGTGGAGTTCGCACAGATCAACGATCCGCACTATTGGCTTGCCGAGTATCGTTATCAAGGTGGTGTGCAAACGCTTGCCTGCAAATTCGGGGTCGGTAACGCCCCAACAAATAGCTCCAGCGGACGGCCTTCGGCCGCCGCTGAGCAATGACGTTAGGGCCACCCACAATGTTGGTTCCAATTCCACAGATGGGAATCGAGGATGACCTTTGGTGGTCGGCTACAGTCCAGTTGCCTTTTTGGGCCGATTTTCAAGATCGAAGTGGTGCCTACGGGTCAATGAATTCAGGAACCAAGTCCAAAGGCCTAGCAAAGCTTGTATACGCCCCTGAGGGCCGGGGGATTGAACCTCTTGAATCATGGGAACTATCAAACATCAAATGGGCTTTGGACAATCATCAAGATGTAGCAAATGCTTTGCTCAATGCTCTCCTCTCGGCTTATCCCAAAATTCAATCTCAATACGATCTATCCGGCACAGAGCGGACAATGTCGATGCCGGATGCCAGGTCTATCGATGGATTTAAGAATTTGATCGGCATTCACTCCGTCTACATCCATCCGATTCAGGATAGTGGAGCACCCTACATTGGCTTTGAATTCGGGTGCACATGGGATGAGGAGCACGGCCTTGGGGTGCTAATGCACGGAACGCGGGTTGTTCAAATCGGGGGAGCAGATGCAGCTTTCCTTTTGTGGATTGCGGAGCGTGACGCTCGGCGGCCCTAACCACTCAATGCACCAGACGCTGGCGCTACGCGCCATCGCTGGTGATTTCGAAAGTTGGACGGGCGCATGAGCACTGTCGTATTAATTGGCACGAGCCACAAATATCAGTGTGCAACTGATGGGGCGCTCTCGAACTGCGTCGCGGAATTTCGATCTGAAGTAGAGAAGCTCTGCCGCGCTTACGCTATTGCGGCTCTGGCCGAGGAAATGAATCTGGACGGGCTCACATACCAGGGCGCGAGCGAATCGGTGCTTCAGCAGATCAGCACGAGCCTGAACTTCCGCACCAATTCTCCGATCCGTCCAAGACCGAGCGATCCGAGCTTGGAATTCGCCAAGACAACGACATACGTGTCGAACATATGCTGAAAAACTCTACGCACGAGGAAATCGAGGCTGACGTCCTTGCAAGAGGTAGTGTTCCCTCTGACCGCATAAGAGAGCAATTTTGGATGCGAAAGATTAAGGAACTAAATGTTTGGCCATTGATCTTCGTCTGTGGGGCCGATCACTTTCGTCCTTTCGCAGCCCTGCTCACTTCAAATGACTTCTTGGTGGTTGAAGCGCATGCTGATTGGGAGCCTTCTAATGGCTCGCAGTCCGCACTACTGCCTGCAGTTTTTGTCCCAACCACTCATTCAACCCGGACGCGCTAAAGCGCGCCGGTTAATTCAAGCACGTTAGCCGGCCACCGCGAGTGCGGTAGCCAGCCCGGGCGTAATTCAATTCGATCTTGCGGCGCGTGGACGCGAGTACAGGTCGATGATGTCCTCGACGGCGGCGCTGCAGACATGGCAGAACGCTTCGCTGCGGTCGAACATAATGCATTGTAGCTCGGGACGGTAGTAGCCGGTCGCCTCGTAGTTGGCACCCTCGAAGGCGCCGACCTTGTGCAGCAGGCCGCTCTTGGCGAACAGCGCGTTCGTAAATTCCAGGTCTTTCTGGAACAGGGCATTCATCTCGGACTCAGGACGGTTGTCCTTGCGCAGCTGGGCGCGCACCTTCTGGTATTCGCGCGAGTGCGCCTCGTATTCCTGCTTCGGCCAGACCGTCGGCAAGGCGGTCCCCGGGGTCACGAAGCGCTTCCACTTCAAGTTGGCCGGATCCTTCAGGGCCGTGGCATTCGGCTCCCACGGCTCGACCCGCACGCCGGTGGACTGGTAGGCCACGGGCGAGGTGTAATACTCGTCGGCCAGGCCCGCGAAGTGGTGGCCGAATTCGTGCACGAACAGGTAGTTGGCCCAGCCGTTGCTGGCCGCCGCCGTCGAGAACTGGCCGAAGATGCCGCCGCCGCCGTAGGTCTCGTTGTTCACCAGGATCTCGATGAACTCGTAGGGCGCGTGCATGGCGATGTCGCGCAGGGCACGGTTATCCAGCGTGAGCACGTAGCGCTCGGAGCCGAAGATGTCGTAGCGCGTGCCGAGCGAGGTGGCATGATGCAATCCGGTCGACGGACGCGAGATCCCCGATTCCTGGGTCGGCACCGCGAGCGCCCACACGTTGAAGTCCTTGGCGCGCTCCTTGAACGGCGACACCGCGAACAGGTGGTCGGACAGGCGCCGCACGTCGGCTTCGAACTTCTTCATCTCGGCGGCGGTGTAGCCGTCGCCCAGCACCAGCAGGTCCACCTTCTCGGACGAGGGGCCGTTCACCCGGATCGGGATCGGCTTGGCCAGCGCCGGCGGCTGCTTGCGCACCACGTCCGGGGCGTCGGCGTCCACGTCCACCGACCACACCAGCTGGAACTGGTTGTACTCGTCGCGCTTGAGAATGCGCACCCGCACCGGCTTGTCGAATTTGGGAAAACGCACCGACTCCTCGAAGCCGCGGCTCATACGGTTCGCTTCCTCGGTGGTGCGCCACTCGCCGAAGATGGTGGAGAAGCCGCGCGAGTACAGCAGCTGCCCGGTGGCCTGGTCCACCACCTCCAGCTTGTTCACGCCGCGGTTGGTGTTGTCGATCGCCTGCGACAGATCGCCCGGCCAGGGCAGCGGCTCGATCAGCACCCGTTCGATCGCGTAGCTGTCGCCCAGCGCGTTCCCGCTGTGCAGGTAATCGACGCGGACGGTGGCCGGCTGGGCGGCCTGGGCGGCGCCGGCGGCCAGGGCAAGGGCGGCCAGCGCCCCGCGCATCAGTGCGTACATACTCGTTTCCCCTCGGATATTGGAACGAGCGTCATTGTAATCGGAGCACGCCGCAAAGACTTGTGCCAGACTGCGCGCATCGACGCACGAATCAGTACAGGAGCAGAGCACCATGCACGCGCACACCCACGCCATCTCGCTGGAAGACAATCCGGCCGTCTTCAAGCTGACCTCCTACCACTACGGCACGCCCGGCAGCGGCGCCAAAGTCTACATCCAGGCCGCCCTGCACGCGGACGAGGTGCCCGGCATGCTGGTGGCCCAGTTCCTGCGCCGCGAGCTGGAGCGCCTGGACCAGGCCGGGCGCGTGCGCGGCGAGGTGATCCTGGTCCCGGCGGCCAATCCGCTCGGCCTGTCGCAGGCCATCCATGGCGCGCCGTTCGGCCGCTTCGACCTGTCCACCGGTCTCAATTTCAACCGCGCCTACAAGCACGTGGCGGAGGACCTCAAGCTGTCGCTGGGCGAGCGCCTGTCGGCCGATCCGGACGCCAACGTGGCCCTGATCCGCGCCCACGCCCGCGCCGCCGTCGCCAACTGGACCCCGCACACCAACGCCGAGGCGCTCAAGAAGCTCCTGCTCGGCATGGCGATCGACGCCGATATCGTGCTCGACCTGCACTGCGATAACGAGGCCGTGGTCCACCTGTACTGCGGCACGCCGCTGGCCAAGTCGGTCGAGCCGCTGGCCGCCCTGATCGGGGCGCACGCCGTGCTGCTCGCGCTGGAAGCGGGCGAGGAACCCTTCGACGAAGCCTGCAGCCGCCTGTGGTGGGACCTGGCCGAGCACTTCGGTCCGGACACGCCGATTCCGCCCGCCTGCACCGCCATCACGGTCGAACTGCGCGGGGAGCGCGACGTGGACTATGCGACGGCCGAACACGACGCCCACGCCCTGCTCCAGTACCTGGGCCGGCGCGGCGTGCTGGCCATCGACCTCGATCCGCTGCCCACCCCGTTGTGCGCGCCCACGCCGCTGGAAGGCGTCGAGCCGCTCGCCGCCCCGCATTCCGGCGTGCTGGTGTTCCGCAAGTGCCTGGGCGACCGGGTTGGGGCCGGCGAGGTGGTGGCCGACCTGATCGAACCGGTGAGCGGCAAGACTTCCGAGCTCAAGGCGGAGCGCCCTGGTGTATTCTTCGCCCGGACCGCGTTTCGCCACGTGCTGCGCGGGATGGCCGTCGGGAAGCTGGCAGGAGCCGCCGCGTACCGCACGGGGAATCTCCTGAGCTCATAACCACAACAACGATGCGATTCAGACTGCCCAACACCTTCGTCCTCCTCTTCGCCATCCTGGCCCTCATCGCCGCCGCCACCTGGGTGGTGCCGGGCGGCCAGTACGACACCCACCTCGTGGGCGGCAAGCCGCTGATCGACCCGGCCTCGTTCCACTACATTCCCTCCGCGCCGCAAGGCCCAGTGGCACTGCTCATCGCGCCGCTCAAGGGTTTCGTGGAGGCGGCCCAGATCATCGGCTTCATCCTCATCGTCGGCGGCGCCTTCGCGGTGCTGCAAAAGACCGAGGCGGTGGACAGTTTCATCAAGACCGTGGCGCGCGCCCACGCGCATTCGCCCGCCGTGCGCGCGCTCCTGATTCCCGTGTTCGTCACCCTGTTCTCGCTGGGCGGCGCCACTTTCGGCATGAGCGAGGAGGCGATTCCCTTCGTCCTGATCTTCGTGCCGCTGGCGCTCGCCCTCGGCTACGACTCGGTGGTCGGCGTGGCGATTCCCTTCGTCGGCTCGCAGATCGGCTTTGCTTCCGCCTTCCTCAATCCGTTCAACGTCGGCATCGCGCAGGGGATCGCGGGACTGCCGCTGTTTTCGGGCATGGGCTACCGGCTCGGGGTATGGGTGCTGTCCACGGGCCTGACCATCGCCTTCCTCATGTGGTACGCGGCGCGCGTCAAGCGCGATCCGACGCGCAGCCCGACCTATGCGCTGGACGCGGTCAAGCGCGAGGAGCACGCGGCCGAAGTCCATTTCGACGGCATGACGCGCACCCACGCCGCTGTGCTGGCGATCTTCGCGCTGTCGCTGGGCGGCATGGTGCTGGGCGTGATCAAGTTCGGCTGGTACATCGACGAGATCGCGGCCCTGTTCCTCGCGATGGCGCTGGCGGTTGGCATCGTGGGCCGGCTCGGCTCGGACGACTTCGTCGCGGCCTTCCTGCAGGGCGCCAAGGACCTGGTGACGACGGCCCTGGTGATCGCCCTGGCGCGCGCCACGATGGTGATCGCGCGCGACGCCCACATCGTCGACACCATGCTGCATGGGCTGATGCCGCTGGTGCAGTCCTCGCATCCCGTGTTCGCGGCGCAGAAGATGTTCGGCATCCAGACCGTGGTCAACTTCTTCATCCACTCCGGCACCGGACAGGCCGCGCTCACCATGCCGATCATGGCGCCGCTGGCCGACCTGGTCGGCGTCACGCGCCAGACCGCCATCCTGGCCTACCAGCTGGGCGAATTCACCACCTGCATGATCCCGACCTCGGGCATCACGGTCGGCGTGCTGGCCCTGGCGCGCATCCCGTGGATCACCTGGGCGAAATGGATCCTGCCGCTGCAGCTGCTGCTGGCGGCGCTGGCCCTGCTGCTCCTGGTGCCGCCGTGCCTGAGCGCGTGGCCCTGAAGATCAGGACACGTAGATGTTGGGGAAGTAGCGCTCCATGAAGGTCTCGGGCTTGGCCAGTTCGCGGAAGCCGAACTGGCTGTAGAGCTCATGGCAGTCGGTGGTGGCGAGGGTGAAGCGGCGCAGCCCCTGCAGCGAGGGGTGCGCCATGATCGCCTTCATCAGTTCCTTGGCATAGCCCTTGCCCCGATGGGCGGGCAGCACGAACACATCGACCAGGTTGGCGAAGGTGGCGTAGTCCGTGACCACGCGGGCAAACGCCACCTGCTTGTCGCCCTCGAAGCCGGCGAAGCACATCGAATTTTCGATGGCCCGCTCCACCACCCGGCGCGGAACCCCGATCGCCCACGACGATTGCTCGCTGAGGAACTGGTAGATCATCGGAACGTCGAGTTCCGCCTTGTTGGTGCTGACCTTGAACTGAGTCATGGTGAGGGCGCAATGTTGACTAGGGATGAACCTATTCTACAGCGAATCACCGGCTCTGCAGGTACCGTTCGGGAAGCTTCAGCTTGTCGTCCTCGGCGCGCCAGATGAGGCTGGCAATCCACCAGCGGCTGCCGTCGTTGACCAGCTGGATGCTGTTAATACCCCGCATGAAGGGCGCGGCCTCGGGCGAGGCCTTGCGCGCCTCGTAGGTCGAGAACACGTGGGCCAGCTGGCCGAACTGCTCGGTGGTGCGGGCCTTCTCGCTTTCGAAGAAGCCGACTTCGACCAGCACCTTGGCGTTGCGCGCCACATAGTCGTCCACCGTCATGGTGCGCAGGGCGTAGCTGCCGTCCGGGCGGTGGCCGATGGCGGCCATGCGCGCATCCGGCGTGAACAGGGAGTGCAGGCGGTCGAAGTCGCGCGCCTTGCCAACCGGTCCGGAAATGACGTCGTAGAGGGCGGCGACGATGCTGTCGATGCTCTGCACGTCGGATGCGCGCACGGTGTACATCTTGGGCGCGGCCGGAACGGCGGCCGGCGCGGGCGCCTGCGCCTGCGCGCCGAAGGCAGCCAGCGCCAGCACGGCGGCGGCGGCGAGTCGGGACGTATGCATGTGAAATGTCTCCTCTTTGGTTGTAATAAATCCCGCGATCCTAACCGGTTTCGGCGAGCATTGCCATCCTGCCCTTATAATGGTCAGACCATGACCGACCAATTCTCCAAGAAAAGCGAAGCCTGGTCCGCCCGCTTTTCCGAACCCGTTTCCGACCTCGTCAAACGTTACACGGCCTCCGTCTTCTTCGATAAGCGCCTGGCGCTGTTCGACATCGAAGGCTCGCTGGCCCACGCCGAGATGCTGGCCGCGCAAGGCATCATCAGCGCCGCCGACCGCGCCGACATCGAACGCGGCATGGCCCAGATCCGCTCCGAGATCGAGGCCGGCAGCTTCGAGTGGCTGCTGGACCTGGAAGACGTGCACCTCAATATCGAGAAGCGCCTGACGGAACTGGTCGGCGACGCCGGCAAGCGCCTGCACACGGGCCGCTCGCGCAACGACCAGGTGGCCACCGACATCCGCCTGTACGTGCGCGCCGCCATCGACGACATCCTCGGCCTGCTCAAGACCTTCCGCCTGGCCCTGGTGGACCTGGCCGAGCGCCACGCCGACGTGATCCTGCCCGGCTTCACCCACATGCAGGTGGCCCAGCCGATCACCTTCGGCCACCACATGCTGGCCTATGTCGAAATGTTCGGCCGCGACGCCGAGCGCATGGCCGACGCGCGCCGCCGCGTCAACCGCCTGCCGCTCGGTTCGGCCGCGCTGGCCGGCACCACCTTCCCGATCGACCGCGAGCGCGTGGCGCGCACCCTGGGCTTCGAGGACGTCTGCCACAACTCGCTGGACGGCGTGTCCGACCGCGACTTCGCCATCGAGTTCTGCGCCGCCGCCACCCTGATCATGACCCACGTGTCGCGCATGTCGGAAGAGCTGATCATCTGGATGAGCCCGCGCGTGGGCTTCATCGACATCGCCGACCGCTTCTGCACCGGCTCGTCGATCATGCCGCAGAAGAAGAACCCGGA
>DASRUW010000352.1:0-8064 GCA_035655255.1 Telluria sp.
GAACGTGGCCCCGACCTGGACCCTAAGCACGAACGCCAATTATGTAGCGGACCGCGCACGCCAACCGGGCGATGCCCGCCCGGGCATTCCGGGATATACGACTATCGACTTCTCGCTCTTGAAATCGGAAGTCATGAGCAATTGGGAGTTTCGCGCCACCGTGCTCAATGCGTTCAACCGCGACGTGCGCGAGCCTACGATCGCTCCAGGGAATATTCCGCACGATCTGCCAATGGCGGGCCGGACTATCGCCTTGCAGCTGGCCTATCACCACTGACCAGTCAGCGTTTCGGGTAGCCGGTGATCTCCGCGATCTCGGCGTACAGCGGCTGCAGCTGCTTGTACATCTTGCTGTAGACCTGGCGGTACAGGCGGTCGTAGATCGCCTGGTTCTGCGCGATCGGCTCGAACACGCGGCCGATGCGGGTCATGGCGGCGATCGCCGCGTCGAAGTCCCGGTACATGCCCAGTCCGACCGCGGCGTCGATCGCCGCGCCCAGGCCGGACGTCTCGTACACGTGCGGCCGCGCCGTCGGCAGGCCGAAGATGTCGGCCGTCAGCTGCATCGCCGCGTCGCTCTGCGAGCCGCCGCCGGACACGCGCAGCTCCGTGATCGGCACGCCGCTGCGCTTCTCCGTGCGCTCCTTCCCTTCGCGCAGCGCGTACGCCAGGCCTTCGAGGATGGCCCGGTACATGTGGGCGCGCGTGTGCACGTCGCCAAAGCCGATGATGGCGCCCTTCGCTTCGCGCCCCGGCACCCGGATGCCGGGCGTCCAGTACGGCTGCAGCATCAACCCCATGGAGCCGGGCGGCACCGAGTTCACCAGCTCGTCGAACAGGTGCTCGGCCGTCACGCCCTCGCGCGCCGCCTTCTCGCGCTCGATGTGCCCGAACTGCTCCTTGAACCAGTTGACCATCCAGTAGCCGCGGAAGATCTGCACCTCGGTGCTGTAGTGGTGCGGAATGGCGGCCGGATACGGCGGCAGGAAGGGCGTCACCTCCACGTAGCGCTTGGAGGTGGTGATGATGGTGGCCGTGGTGCCGTAGGACAGGCAGCCGATCTGCGGACGCCGGCAGCCGGCCCCGATCACTTCGCAAGCCTTGTCGGCGGCCGCCGCCAGGATCGGGGTGCCGGCCGGGATGCCGGTCTCCTCCGCTACGCGCGCGTCCACCTGGCCGATCACCGTGCCCGGTTCCACCAGCTCCGGCAGCATGCGCGGCTCCACGGCCAGCGCCTGCCACTTCCAGTCGCTGCGGCGCGCCCAGGCCTGGCGCTTGTAGTCGAACGGGACGTAGCCGACCTGCGAGCCGATCGAGTCGACGTAGCGCCCGCTCATCTTGAAATTCAGGTAGCCCGACAGCAGCAGGAACTTGTGCGTCCTGTCCCAGATATCCGGCTGGTTGGCGCGGATCCAGTTGATCTCCGCCTCGCCGCGGAAGTAGTCGATGGTGTCGGCCACGCGCGCCAGCTTGAAGGCGGTGCGCCACAGCAGGCCGATCGGCGGCACGGTCTCGGCGCGGCGCTGGTCGAGCCAGGTGATGGCGGCGCGCAGCGGCCTGCCGTCGCGGTCGACGTTGACCACGGTGGCGCGCTGGGTGGTGATGGCCACGCCGCGCACGCTGGCGCGGTCCGCTTCCGGCAGCAGCCACAGGCGGCGGCAGGCTTCGCACACGGCGTTCCAGTAGCCGTCGGCTTCGTGCTCGGCCCATCCGGGCTGCAGCGAGAAGTAGGCTTCCAGGTGCACCTGGGCCTTGGCGACGATGTTCCCGGACAGGTCGAACAGGATCGCGCGCACCGATTGCGTGCCGTTGTCGATGGCGAGGATGTGGTCAGGCATAGTCGGCGGGCAGACTGTAATGAGCGTTCCATAATGCCAGATAGGCCGACCATTCGGCCTCCCAGCGCCGGTCCGGCCAGCCCAATTCGGGCTGGCACACGGCGCGCAGCTGCTCGGCCAGGCCGGCGCCGCCGCCGCGCAGCTGCAGGCCCAGGCGGGTGCGCCGCAGCAGCAGGTCTTCCAGCCGTTCGACCGCCTCGGCGCGCGCGGCCCAGCGCAGCTCCGCCCACAGCGTCTCGGTGCCGGGTATGCGCGCCAGTTCGCCGGGGCCGGCGGCCGCGATCAGGGCCGCGGCCTGCGCCCCGTAGCGGCCCAGCAGGCGCTCGCGCCAGGCGGCCGGCAGGCGTTGCGCCTCCGGCGGCAGTGCGGCCGGACGAAACACCGGGCGCGCGTCGAACGGGCCGCGCCAGCCCGGAATCAAGGGCGCCGCACGGCGCAGCGCATCCAGCGCGATCACGCGGAAGGTGGTGAGCTTGCCGCCCGTGACGGTCACCATGCCGTCGTCGACCCACACCGCATGTTCGCGCGGCTCCTTCGACGGATCGGCTGCGCCACTGTCGATCACCGGGCGCACGCCGGCGTAGGTGGCCAGCACGTCGGACGGAACGATCCCCTCCTGCGGAAACTCCGCGTGGATCGCTTCCATGAGGTAGTCGAATTCGGCGCGCGTGATCGCCGCCTCCTGCGCCAGCGGCGCGGCGTGGTCCACGTCGGTGGTGCCGACCAGCGTCACGCCCTCCCACGGAAAGGCGAACACCGGCCGGCCGTCGCGCGGGTGCATAAGACTGATGGCCTGGGACAGCGGCAGCCGCCACGCGGGCAGGATCAGATGGCTGCCGCGCAGCGGGCGCAGCTTGTGCGGCGCACCCGACCGGCCGCGCAGCCCGTCGGCCCAGGCGCCGGTGGCGTTGATCACGACCTGGGCGCTGACATGGTGGGTAGAACCGCTCAATTCGTCGACGACGCGCACGCCTACCACGCGCCCGTTCTCGCGCAACAGGCCCTGCACGGGCGCGTAGTTGACCGCGACGCCGCCGCTGGCCTGGGCTTCCTGCAGCACGCGCAGCACCAGGCGGGCGTCGTCGGTCTTGGCGTCGGTGTAGCACATGCCGCCGCGCAGGCCGGCGCGGCCCACGTTCGGGGCCAGCATCAGGAAATCGTCGGCCGGGTGATAGTGCTTGGACCGGCTGCCGGCCAGCAGGTCGTACACCGCCAGGCCAAGCAGGAACAGGCGCCGTCCCGGCTTGCGCCCGGCATAGTCGCCGAATGCGAAGCCCTGGCGCTGCACCAGGCCGGGCGCTTCCTCCAGCAGGCGCTCGCGCTCGTGCACGGATTCGCGGGTCAGGCCGATGCGCCCCTCCTTCAGGTAACGCAGGCCGCCGTGCACCAGCTTGGACGAGCGGCTGGAGGTGCCCCACGCGAAGTCGCGCTGCTCCACCAGCAGCGCCTTCAGGCCGCGGCGCGACGCCTCCAGCAGGATGCCGGCGCCGGTGATGCCGCCGCCCACCACCACCACGTCCCAGTGCCGGGCGAACAGTTCCGGCAGCTGCGCGCGCCAGCCGGCGCGCCAGGCGGCGCTCATGGCAGCAGCTTCCCGGGATTCATGCGCCCGTCCGGGTCAGCGTGAACCAGCAGCGCACGCAGTGCGGCCAGGCCAGCGGCGCCCTTTTCGGCTGCCAGGTACGGCGCATGGTCCGCGCCGACCCCGTGCTGGTGGCTGATCGTCCCGCCGTGGTTGACGATCGCCGCCGAAACCGCATGCTTGAGGGTGCGCCAGCGCGCCAGGTCTTGCTCATATTCGCCTCCCAGGCGGTACACGAAGGTGGTGTACACGCTCGCGCCCTGCGGATACAGGTGGGACAGATGGGTGTAGGTGTGCACGCGCTCGCCGTGGCTGGCCAGGGCGGCGGTGGCGGCCCGCTCCACGGCCTGCATCATCGCGGTCACGCGCGGCCAGTCGACCGCCGTTTCCACGGTGTCGATCACGTAGCCGTGCTCCCAGGCCGCGTTGCGCAGGTAGACGTTGCGGAAGCGGTTCTGCTTCCATTTGTCGCCCATGGCGCGGCCCACGTGCACGGCGCCGTGCGGGCGCAAGAGGCGCAGGGCGCAGCGCAGCGCGTGGCGCGCCTGCCCCCGTTCTCCGGACACGCCGATCAGCAGCATGCACTTGCCCTCGCCGCAGCCGCGCCAGCGCAGCCAGGCTTCCAGCGCGCCGATCAGCCGCGCGTGCCCGGCCAGGGTCAGCATGGTCGTCGTTTCCAGCGCGTTCGACAGACGCAGCATCGACAGCGGCAGGCGCGCCTGCACCAGCTCGCGCACCGCGCGCGCGGCCGCGTCCCAGCTGGGGAAGAACACGGCGTGGAAGGCCTCGTAGGCCGGCAGGCGCGTGACCCGCACGGTCGCCTCGGTCAGGATGCCGAGCCGTCCTTCCGAGCCGAGCACCAGCTCGCGCAGGTCGGGGCCCGCGGCCGACGCCGGGAAAGTCGGCAGCTCGAGCGTCCCGTGCGGCATCTGCAGGCGTCCGCCCGCGAACAGCTGCTCGATACGGCCGTAGCGCAGCGACTGCTGGCCGGACGAACGGGTGACGACCCAGCCTCCCAGGGTGGAGTATTCGAACGACTGCGGGAAGTGGCCCAGCGTGTAGCCCTGGGCGCGCAACTGCGCTTCCAGGTCCGGGCCATAGACGCCGGCGCCGAACGTGGCGAGCTGGGATTCGCGGTCCAGGTTCGTCATGGCGCGCAGGCGGCCCATGTCGACCGACAGCACCGGGCGCGCGCCCTCCGGCACAGCCAGGTGGCCGGCCACGCTGGTGCCGCCGCCGCGCGGAATCAGCACGGCGTCCGCCGTCGCCGCATAATCGAGCAGCGCGCGCACGTCGGCGTCGCTTTCGGGATACGCGACGCCGTCCGGCACCGCGCCGAGCACGCCATAGCGCATGCGCAGCCAGTCCGGCAGGCTCTGGCCCAGCGCGTGCGTGACGCGGGCGGCGGCGCCGGTGTCGACCAGCGGATGCGGCGGCAGGCGCGAAGGGGGCACTGCCGCGCACACCTGTTCGAAGCGCGCGTCGTCGATCCGCCGCCCGGCGCCGAGGCGTTCGCGCAGGAAGTCAAGCGCCTTGTCGTGCAGCGCGAAACTGACCGTATCGTCGCCCCAACCGTTCCACCGTCTCATCGGTAAATCCCGTTATACTCTGAGTGAAGCAGATTACGGCGGCCGCCGTTCTTCGTCTTGCGCTTTTATGACATCCGCCTTGTTCAAACATGCCAGCGCCGCGCAGCGCGATACGCGCCGGGTCACCGGCTCCTACCTGCAGCCCCTGCTGGAAGCGGCCGCCGCGCGCGGCGTGGACGCGGCGGAACTGGCGCGTGCGGCCGGCCTGGCACCCGATGCGCTCGACCCGGTGCCCGATTCCTTCGCCGCCAGCGAATACGTGCGCCTGCTGGCGGTCGCGGCCGAGGCGGCGGACGATCCGCATTTCGGCCTGCACGTGGGCGAACGCGTCAAGCTCGGCACCTACAGCGTGTACGGCCTGATCCTGCTGTCCTGCCGCGATTTCGGCCACGTGTTCGAACAGACCATCCGCTACGAGCAGCTGGCCCACGACCTGGGCCGCTCGGTCATGCACCTGAACGGCCCGCTGGCCCAGTACGAATGGGTGAGCAATTACCCGGCCGCCTCGCGCCACCTGGTCGAGAGCGTGTTTGCCGGCATTCGCGTGTTCAGCACCTGGCTGGCCGGCCTCGAGCTGCCCGGCGCGCAAATGGAGTTCACCCACCCGCTGGAGGCGGACACTTTCGAATACGAGCGCATCTTCGGCGCGCGGCCGGTGTTCGGCGGTGCCACCAATGCCGCCACCTTCCCGGCCCAGCTGCTGCAATGGCCGGTCCCGAACGCCGACGTGCGCCTGTATCCGGTGCTCCAGCAGCACGCCGAACAGCTGCTGCGCCAGCGCAGCGTGTCGGACCAGGGCATCGCGGCCCAGGTCCATGCGGCCATCATCCGCAACCTGGCGCACGACCGGGTGCGCCTGCCGGCCATCGCCGAGGAACTGAACCTGTCCCCGCGCACCCTGCAGCGCAAGCTGGCGGAAGCCGGCGCCAGCTTCCAGCAGGTGCTGGACCAGGCGCGCTATGCGCTGGCGGTCGATTACCTGCGCCAGCCCGGCCTGTCGCTGGTGGATATCGCCTTCCTGCTCGGCTACCAGGAACAGAGCGCCTTCACCCACGCGTTCAAGGAGTGGTCGGGCGTGAATCCCGGCGCCTGGCGCGAGCAGGCGGCCTAGCGGCGCCGGGCTATAATAGCCAACGCCCTACGCGAACGGTCCCCGACGTGAACCCGAATCTCGACAAGCTGCATCCCTATCCATTCGAAAAATTGCGCCAGCTGTTTGCCGGCGTGACGCCCAATCCCGCCCTGGCGCCGATCAGCCTGGGCATCGGCGAACCCAAACACGCGACGCCGCCCTTCATCCAGAAGGCGCTGACCCACAACCTGCAAGGCCTGGCCAACTATCCGAGCACGCTCGGCTCCGACGCCCTGCGCGCGGCCATCGCCGCCTGGCTGGAGCGCCGCTACGGCATTCCACCGCTCGATCCGGCCACCCAGGTGCTGCCGGTGAACGGCTCGCGCGAGGCCTTGTTCGCCATCGCCCAGGCCGTGATCGACCCGCGCCCGGGCGCGCTGGTGGTGTGCCCGAATCCGTTCTACCAGATCTACGAAGGCGCGGCCCTGCTCGCGGGCGCCGAACCCTACTACGTCAACTCCGTCCCGGCCCGCAATTTCGCCTGCGACTACGCCAGCGTGCCGGACGAGGTCTGGGCCCGCACCCAGCTCCTGTACGTCTGCTCGCCGGGCAATCCGACCGGCGCCACCGTCACTTTGGAAGATTGGCGCGCCCTGTTCGGGCTGGCCGACCAGCACGGTTTCGTGCTGGCCTCCGACGAATGCTATTCCGAGATCTACCACGGCAGCGAAGCGCCGCTCGGCGCGCTGGAAGCGGCGCATCGCCTGGAGCGCGCCGACTACCGCAACCTGATCGTATTCTCCAGCCTGTCCAAGCGCTCCAACGTGCCGGGCATGCGCTCCGGCTTCGTGGCCGGCGACGCCGCGCTGATGAAGAAGTACCTGCTGTACCGCACCTACTGCGGCGGCGCCATGTCGCCGCCGGTGCAGGCCGCGTCCATCGCCGCCTGGAGCGACGAGAGCCACGTCGTCGAGAACCGCAACAAATACCGCGAGAAGTTCGCCCTCGTCACGCCCCTCATCAAGAGCGTGCTCGACGTCGAACTGCCCGACGCCGCCTTCTACCTGTGGGCGGACGTCACCCGCACCGGCCTGTCGGACGAAGAGTTCGCGCAGCGCCTGTACGCCGAACAGAACGTCACCGTTCTCCCCGGCAGCTACCTCGCCCGCGAGGCGCACGGCATCAATCCCGGGCGCAACCGCATCCGCATGGCGCTGGTCGCCGAGATCGACGAAGGTCTCGAAGCGGCCCAGCGCATCGTCCAATTCTGCAAGAGCCTGAAACGCCACTGACCACGACCATGACCCAACAGCTTCAAACCATCATCGACTCCGCCTGGGAACAGCGCGCCGAGATCAACCCGACCAACGGCAGCGCCGAACTGCGCGACGCCGTGTCCCACGTCCTGGCCGGCCTGGACGACGGCAGCCTGCGCGTGGCCCAGAAGGACGCCGGCGGCTGGATCGTCAACCAGTGGATCAAGAAGGCCGTGCTGCTGTCCTTCCGCCTCGAGAACAACGCCGTCATGAGCGGCGACGGCACCATGCAGTTCTACGACAAGGTCCCTACCAAGTTCGCCAACTACAGCGCCGAGGACTTCGCCAAGGGCGGCTTCCGCGTGGTGCCGCCGGCGGTCGCGCGCCGCGGCAGCTTCATCGCCCGGAACGTGGTGCTGATGCCGTCCTACGTGAACATTGGCGCCTACGTCGACGAAGGCGCCATGGTCGACACCTGGGCCACGGTCGGCTCCTGCGCCCAGATCGGCAAGAACGTCCACCTGTCCGGCGGCGTCGGCATCGGCGGCGTGCTCGAGCCCATGCAGGCCAACCCCACCATCATCGAGGACAACTGCTTCATCGGGGCGCGCTCGGAAATCGTTGAGGGCGTCATCGTCGAGGAAGGCGCGGTGATCTCGATGGGGGTGTACATCGGCAAAAGCACCAAGATCTACAACCGCCTGACCGGGGAGGTGAGCTACGGACG
>DASRUW010000353.1:0-2928 GCA_035655255.1 Telluria sp.
ACAATCCCAGCTTGTCGGTCAGGCCGCTGGCCCAGGTCAGGTGCAGGCCCGCCACGTCGTGGTAGGCGCGCTCGCTCTGGCGCGGGCGCAGTTCGCCGGCGGGCTGCCAGTACAGCTGCGCCTCGGGCAGGCCGGCGTCGCCGCCCCCGTACTGCAAAGCGAGGCCGGAGGCGTATTCTGGGAAGCCGCGCCGGGTCGTGAGCGGACGGGTCGTGGTCGGCACCAGCGGCGCGGCGTGGATGCTGTTCCATTCGCCCACCGGGGTGAGCATCTTCCCGACGCGCAGGGTCAGGTCGGGCGCAAGCGTGGCGTCGTTGTAGAGGCGTTCGACGACGAAATCGGGATGGTTGTCGGCCAGCGGGCGCCGGCCTGCGCGCCACAGGCTCGCGCCGCTGAATTCGGCCTCGAAGAAGGGATTGAGGTAGCGGTTGAAACGGCCGCCGACGAACAGGCTGAGGTCATCGACGACAAGCTGGCGGACGTCTCCGCGCGGTGCTTCCGCCACCAGGTTCAGGTAGCCGGCGATGTTCACGGGGCCGGCCGTGACGCCTTCGCCCAGGTTGTAGCTGCCGGCCCAGGCCGGGGCCAGCGCCACCAGGCATGCCCCTGCCAACCAGCCGCGCGTCAGCGCCTTCATGCTGTTGCCCAAAGTTAATCTCACCCGATTCTACAACCATACTGGTGATAGGGGAATATATGGTCAACATTAAATTGCGTCTGCGGGTATCTCCGTGAACATGCGATTGATGGCGGCGTAGGGCGCGGCCTCGGCCGTCACGGGGCCGGAGGCGCCACCGGCGAGGAAGTCCGACGCCAGTTCGGCCGTCCGCCGCCACAGGGTCTGCGGCAGCCAGGAACCGGCGCTGATGCGGCGCACGCCGAGGGCAGCCAGGTCGGCGGCCGCTGCCTGGCCGGGCCAGGCGATCACGTTCAACAGCAGCGCCGTGCCGGCCGCGATGGCGCGGATCGATTGGGGATCCGTCACGGCCAAGGGGAAGATGCCGTCCGCGCCAGCCTGCGCGTACGCGGCGCAGCGGGCCAGCACCTCTTCCACCATGCGTTCCGGCTCCACGAGCTTGCGGGCGAAGACGTCGGTGCGCACGTTGATGTACAGCTTGACGCCCGCGCTCTCGGCCGCCGCGCGGGCGCGCTCGATCTTGCGCGCCAGCAGAACCGGCGTGCCGCTGCCGTCCTGGATGTTGATGCCGACCGCACCGGCATCGAGGAAGCGCGCAACGTGCGCGCCGACCTGCGCCGGATCGTCCGAATAGCCGCTCTCGATGTCGACACTGAGGGGAACTCTCAGCACGCGCGCCAGGCGCCGCACGCAGGCCAGGTGTTCGTCGAGGGGCAGCGCATCGCCATCCGGATAGCCAAGCGACCAGGCCACGCCCGCGCTGGTGGTGGCGACGGCGGCGGCGCCCTGGCGTTCGATCAGCAGGGCGCTGCCCGCGTCCCAGGCGTTCGGGAGGACCAGCGGCTGCGGCTGGCGGTGCAGGTGATGGAAAAGTTCGGCGGTGTCCATGGCGCCATGTTAATTGCGTCCTGAATTAATGATAATATCAATCAGATAAATTCATTTGTGATTGCGGGGACACAATGGAATTACACCTGATCGAAGTCTTCGCCTGCGTGGTGGAGGAACACAGCTTCTCGAAGGCGGCGCACAAGCTGCGCATGACGCCCTCCGCTGTCAGCAAGCTGGTGAAGGCGCTCGAGCGCGATCTCGGCGCGCAGCTCTTGCGCCGGACCACGCGCTCGATGGCGCTGACCGATGCCGGCCGCGAGTTCTATCTCGAGTGCGCGGAATCCCTCGACCGTCTGCGCGCCGCTTGCCGCCGCGCGCAGGAGTCGAGCGATGCGCCGCATGGCACCCTGCGCGTCAGCGCGCCCCTTTCGTTCGGCCAGAGCCGGGTCATGCCGCACCTGGGCGATTTCCTCGACGCCTATCCCGAGGTCGACCTCGATCTGGTCCTGACGGACAGCTACCTCGATCTGGTGGCGGAGCGCGTCGGGCTGGCGATCCGCATCGGCCAGTTGGACGATTCCACGCTGGTCGCCCGCAAGCTGCTGCCGAACCGGCGCGTGCTGGCGGCAGCGCCATCCTACCTGGAGCGCCATGGCGTGCCGGAGGACGTGGAAGCGCTCAAGGACCACGCCTGCCTGGTCTCGACCGCCAAGCGCGGCGAGCTGTGGCAGCTGATCGGGCCCGCGGGCGCGGAGCGTTCGATACGCCCGGTCGGCCGCGCCCGCGCCAACAACGCCGACGCCGTCAAGCGCCTGGCCATGGACGGCCAGGGCATCGTGTTCCTGTCGGTGGTGTCGTTGGCGGACGAACTCAATTCGGGGGCCCTGACACAGGTGCTGCCCGCATGGACAGGCCGCGAAACCGGCGTGTACGCCGTCTACCCGCCCGGTCCCGTCAGCCCCGCCGCCCGCACCCTCACCGACTTCCTCGCCGCCCGCTGGACCCACTGAGGGTCACCCTGGTGGGGTTGTGACCCTCGTGGGGTCGGATTAGATGAGGCGGACGATGGTGGACTCGGGGATGCCCCAGGCGCGCAGGATGTCGGCGCTGTGAGCGCCGGCCGCGTCGGGCATATCGGGGACGGCCGGCGGCGTGCGCGAGAAGCGCGGCGCGGGCGCGGGCTGGGACACGCCGGCCACGTCGACGAAGGTGCCGCGCGCGGCGTTGTGGGGATGCCGGGGGGCTTCGGCCATGTCCAGCACCGGCGCGA
Organism: Telluria sp.; assembly: GCA_035655255.1. Taxonomy (GTDB): domain Bacteria; phylum Pseudomonadota; class Gammaproteobacteria; order Burkholderiales; family Burkholderiaceae_D; genus Telluria. The sequence continues at coordinate 2,739 of DASRUW010000353.1, forward strand.
AGCAGGCCTCGCTGCCCTCCAGCAGCGCGCACCATTCCTCGCGCGTGCGCGTGGCGAAGATGCCGGCCAGGCGCTCCTTCAGCTCCGGCCAGCGCGCGCGGTCCAGCTGCGCGGCGAAATCGGGATCGTCGATGCCGGCCAGATCCAGCAGGCGTGCATAGAACTGCGGCTCGATCGCGCCGACCGAGAC
>DASRUW010000354.1:0-7031 GCA_035655255.1 Telluria sp.
TATTGGCCGACATCGTGCACGTCCATGCCCAGCCAGTGGCCGGTGCCGTGCATGTAGAAGGGCAGGTAGTCGCGCGCGGCGATCGCCTCTTCCACCGTCTTGCCGGCGATGAGCTTCAGGTCCAGCATGCCCTGCACCAGCACGCGCAACGCCGCCTCGTGCATGGCGCTGTAGGGGCGGCCGGGGCGCGCTTCCTGCAAGGCCGCATCCTGGGCCGCGAGCACCAGTTCGTACAGCGCGCGCTGCGGGCCGCTGAAGACGCCGCTGGCCGGGTAGGTGCGGGTGATGTCGGAGGCATAGCCATCCAGCTCGCAGCCGGCGTCGATCAGCACCAGGTCGCCGTCGGCGACGCGGCGGTTGTTGGCGTTGTAGTGCAGGGTGCAGGCATTGGGACCGGAAGCGACGATCGGCGTATAGGCCGGGAACTGGGCGCCGTTGCGGCGGAACTCGTGCAGCAGCTCGGCCTCGATCTCGTATTCGAACATGCCCGGGCGGGTCGCGCGCATCGCGCGCTCGTGGGCCAGGCCGGAGATGGCGCCCGCGCGGCGCATGATCGCGACCTCGTGCTCGTCCTTGAACAGGCGCATCTCGTCGAGTGCCACGCGCACGTTGTGGATCGTCTCGGGCGCGACGATGCCGCCGCGCGCGCGGGCGCGCACGGCGTCGGTCCAGCGCAGCACCTGTGCGTCGAGCGCGGCGCTCTTGCCTTGCGCGTAGTGCAGCGCCGGCGCGTTGGCGAGGATCTCGGGCATCTTCGCGTCGATCTCTTCGATCGGGTGGGCCTCGTCGAAGCCGAAGGCCGCGCGCGCCGCTTCCGGTCCGTAGCGGAAGCCGTCCCAGGTCTCGCGCTCGAGGTGCTTCTGGCGGCAGAACAGGATGCTGCGGTTCGGCGCGGCCAGCACCAGCACGGCTTCCGGTTCGGGAAAGCCGGTCAGGTAGTAGAAGTAGCTGTCGTGCCGGTAGGGATAATCGGCGTCGCCGTTGCGCAGCGCTTCCGGCGCGGTCGGCACGATCGCCACCGCGCCCGGCTGCATCTGCGCCATCAGGCTGCGGCGGCGGTCGGCGTAAGGCGTCATCGGGTCTTGGCCGCCAGCAGCGGTGCGTTCAGTTCTTCCAGCTGTCCGATGGTGCCGACGTTGACCCATTCTCCTTCGTAGATCTCGCCGCCCACCACGCCAAGGTCGATGTATTTGCGCATCAGGGGGCCGAACTTCACGAATTCGCCGGGCTGGATCCCTTCGAACATTTCGGGACGGTACACGCCGATGCCGGCGAAGTTCCACTTCGGTTCGCCCTGGTTCGACAGGGCGTACATGTTGATCGCGAAGTCGCCCTGCGGGTTATGCCAGGGGTTGGGTGTCAGGTACAGCCAGCAGATGTCGCGCTTGTCTTTCGGGTACGGATTGCCCCACATGTCCTTGTCGTGCAGGACGTCGAGCACCTGGCTGTAGTCGAAGTAGGGACAGTAGATGTCGCCCGAGACGGCCACGAAAGGTTCGTCGCCCAGCAGGTGCAGCGCGTTGACGATGCCGCCGGCCGTTTCCAGCGGCTGCGGCTCGTGCGAATAGCGGATGCGCGCGCCGAACCTGGCGCCGTCGCCGAGCGCTTCCTCGATCATGTGGCCGAGGTGGGAGTGGTTGATCACGATCTCCGTGATACCGGCCTTCACCAGGTTCAGGATCTGCCAGACGATCAGCGGGCGCCCGCGTACTTCCAGCAGGGGCTTGGGGCAGGCATCGGTCAGGGGCCGCATGCGCTCGCCGCGGCCGGCGGCAAAAATCATCGCTTTCATGCTGCCGCCCTCAGAACGTGTAGCCCGCTTGCGGCGCGCGCTCTTCGAACGCGTCCAGCAGGAGCAGCAGCGGCTGCAGGACCTTGTAGCGGTGCGCGGTCTTGCGCACGTAGTCGACCACGGTGGGCAGGTCGCCCAGGTAGTTGCTCTTGCCGTCACGGTAGTTCAGGCGGCAGAAAATGCCGAGGATCTTGAGGTGGCGCTGCAGGCCCATGAACTCGAAGTCGCGGTAGAAGGTGTCGATGTCCGGATGCACCGGCAGGCCGACCTGCTTGGCACGCTGCCAATAACGCACCACCCAGTCCAGCACGATCTCCTCGTCCCACTGGATGTAGGCGTCGCGCAGCAGCGAGGCCAGGTCGTAGGTGACGGGGCCGTACACGGCGTCCTGGAAATCGAGCACGCCGGGGTTGCCCTGTTCGAGCCACATCAGGTTGCGCGAGTGGTAATCGCGGTGCATGTAGACCTGGGGCTGGGCCAGCACGTTGGCGGTGATGGTCTCGAACACCGTGTTCAGCGTGGCCTGTTGTGCGTCCGTCATGGTTACGCCCAGATGGCGCTCCACGTACCACGCGGGGAAGATGTTCAATTCGCGCTGCACGAAGGCGCGGTCGAATTCGGGCAGGACGCCGGGCTTGCTGGCGAGCTGGAATTTGATCAAGGCGTCCACCGCGTCCGAGTACATGAACGGCGCGTTGTCGCTGTCCAGGCGCTGCAGGTAGGTGGTGGTGCCCAGGTCCGACAGCAGCAGGAAGCCTTGTTCCACATTGCGCGCCACGATGGCGGGCACGGTCACGCCGGCGTCGCGCAGCAGGCCGTCCACGTGGATGAAGGCGGGGACGTTCTCGCGCTCGGGCGGCGCGTCCATCGCGATCAGGGTGTCGCCCAGCCTGGCGCGCAGCTCGGGCAGCACGTCGAGCCGGAAATAACGGCGGAAACTCGCATCGGCCGAAGCAGGACGCTTGCTATCCACCTGCACCAGGCCGAGCGTGCCGAGCCAGCTTGCGAGCTGTTCGAGGCGGAGATCGGGGGTGCCGGGGGAGGACTTAAGGGAAGCTGAAAAAGACATGAAGCGAACCTGGTAAAACCGGAAATTTTGGGTATTCCCATATAATACGGGATTCGACTCAAAAAATCGCCTTCCATGGTGTTGCGCTGCTTGTTCACATGACCGGTTTCCAGGCCCTTCACGCTCCGCGCAGGCGCGCGCTCGCCCTGACCGCCATGGCCGCCGCCGTCGCGGGGGCGGCGCATGCGCAAAGCCCGGCGCCGCGTCACTTGGAGGAAGATCCGAACGCGCCCGTGGTGGTCAAGGCGGAGGAGATCACCGGCCGCCCCGAGCGCCAGGTCAATCTCGAACGCGATGTCGAAATGACCCATGGCCAGACCCGCCTGAAGGCCGACACGGCCTGCTTCAAGGCGGTGGAGGACGAAGTCACCGCCTCCGGCCACATCGAGATGCAACGCTTCGGCGACAAGTACACCGGCCAGCAGCTGCAGCTCAATCTCGATTCCGGCGCCGGCTGGGTGCTGGGCCCGGCCTACCACCTGGTGCAGAACAACGCGCAGGGCAAGGCCGCCCGCATCGACTTCATCAACGACGAGCAGGCCGTGGTTGTCAACGGGACCTACAGCACGTGCGAAGGCACCAATCCGGACTGGTACCTGACCGCCTCCACCCTGCGCCTGGACCAGGGCCGCGACGTCGGCGTGGCCAGCGGCACGGTGGTGTACTTCAAGGGCGTGCCCATCATCGGCACGCCCGGCATGTCGTTCTCGCTGTCGGGCGCGCGCCGCTCCGGCTGGCTGCCGCCCTCGGTCGGCTTCGGCTCCAAGGGCAACGGCGAGATCACGCTGCCTTACTACTTCAACATCGCGCCGAACCGCGACCTGACGCTGGCGCCGCGCTTCATGCTTTCGCGCGGCCTGCAGATCATCGCCGACGGCCGCTACCTGGGCGAGAGCGACGGCGGCTTGTACCAGGGCGAGACCCAGCTCGAGCTGCTGATGCACGACAAGCAGACCAGAACCAACCGCTGGCTGGTCAACTCGCGACACAGCCAGGCCATCGCCGCCGGCTGGTCCTACGGCTGGAACCTGCGCGGCGTGTCCGACAACCAGTACCCGAGCGATTTTTCCAAGTCCGTCAACAATTCGGCCGAACGCCAGCTGCTGCGCGAGCTGCGCACCGATTACGTCAGCCCGTACTGGAGCCTGTCGGCGCGCGCGCAACAGTTCCAGGTGCTGCAGGACCCGGCGGCGCTCAGCAACACGGCGGCCGCGGTGCCGGTGCCCTACGACCGGCTGCCGCAGGTGAACCTGCACGCCGGCCGCTACGACGTGGGCGGCTTCGACTGGTCGGTGGACCTGGACGCGACCCGTTTCGTGCGCGGCTGCTCGGCGCGCAACCTGTTCGGCACCTCGGCCGATCCGGTGGAAGCGGCGCGCATCGCGCAGCTGGAACTGGCGCTGGGCTGCCGTCCGCTGGACCGCAGCCAGCCGGTCCCGCAAGGCACGCAGATCCTGGAACGCGGCAACCGCATGGTGCTGATGCCGCAGCTGTCCTACCCGATCGTGCAGCCGGGCTGGTATGTCACGCCCAAGCTGATGCTCAATGCGGCCACCTATTCGCTCGACACGCCCTACAACGACCGCACGGCGTATTCGCGCGTGCTGCCCACCTTCTCGCTCGACTCGGGCCTGGTGTTCGAGCGCGACGCGCACCTGCTCGGGCTGCCGGTCACGCAGACCCTGGAGCCGCGCCTGTACTACGTGTACACGCCCTACAAGGACCAGAAGGACTTCCCGAACTTCGACACCGCCGAAGCGGGCTTCAACTTCGCCCAGATCTTCACCGAGAACCGCTTCATCGGCAGCGACCGCATCAGCGACGCCAACCAGGTGACGGCGGCCGTGGTGTCGCGCTTCATCGAGCCGACCGGCGCCGAGCGCCTGCGCCTGGCGCTGGGCCAGCGCTTCTACATCCACAAGCAGCGCGTCTTCCTCGATCCGAACGCGAGCAGCGGTTCGAGCCGCTCCGATCTGCTGCTGGCCGCGAGCGGCCGCGTGACCCAGGCCTGGAACTTCGACAGCGCGGTACAATACGAGGCCAACGCGCGGCGCGTGTACGCGTCCAACTACGGCGTGCAGTGGCAGCCGGGTGAAAAGAAAGTGATCAACGCGGAATACCGCTACCAGCGCGACAGCTTCCGCAACGTGGACCTGTCGAGCCAGTGGCCGCTGGCCAAGCGCTGGTACGGCGTGGCCCGCGCCAGCTATTCGCTGCGCGACCGCAAGCTGCTGGAAAGCCTGATCGGCCTCGAATACAAGGCCGATTGCTGGGTATTCCGCATGGGCGCGCAGCGCTTCGTGACGGCGGCCCGCACCACGTCGACGCCGATGTTCTTCCAGCTCGAATTGAACGGCCTGTCCAAGCTTGGCTTCGGCAATCCGCTCGAATCGTTCTACCGCAGTATCCCTGGCTATTCCCGCGTGAACGACGGGTTCGGCCGCTGATGTCACCTTTACCACCGAGAGTGAGTTCTACGATGATGCGCAACCTTCGCCAATCCCAACTCCGTATCGCGGCCGCGCTGCTGTGCGCCGCCCTGGCCGGCCACGCCGCCGCGCAGGCGCCGGCGCCCGCGCCGGCCGTGAAGGGATTCGTGCCGCCGGCTTCGTCCTCCGCCAACGTGATCGACTCGATCGCCGTCGTCGTCAACGACGAGGTGATCACCAAGAACGAGCTGAATCAGCGCGTGGCCGACATCAAGCGCAGCATGCAGCAGCAGAATGCGCCGCTGCCCGACGAGGCCGACCTGCAGCGCCAGGTGCTGGAGCACATGATCGTCGAGCGCGCCCAGCTGCAGCTGGCCAAGGAGTACGGCCTGAAGATCGACGACACCCGTCTGGACCGCACCATCGCGCGCATCGCCGAAGGGCAGAAGATGAGCGTGCAGGAGCTGCGCAACCAGCTCGAGAAAGACGGCATGAGCTTCGCTGCCTTCCGTGAGCAGATCCGCAACGAAGTGGTGATGCAGCAGCTGCGCCAGCACGAGGTGGACGACAAGATCCAGGTCTCGGACGCGGAAGTGGACACCTTCCTGGCCGCCGAAAAGGCCGCCGCCGCCGACGCCGTGGAGCTGAACATTTCCCAGATCATGGTGCGCATCCCGGACAACGCCACCACCGAGCAGATCGCCGCCCGCAAGGCGCGCGCCGACGAGATCATGCGCCAGCTGCGCACCGGCGCCGACTTCGGCAAGATCGCCGCGACCTATTCCGACGCCTCCGACGCGCTCAAGGGCGGCGAAGTGGGCTGGCGCGACCCGCGCCGCCTGCCGCCGGTGTTCGCGGACGCGCTGCTCAAGCTCAAGCCCGGCCAGGTCACCCAGCCGATCAAGAGTTCGACCGGTTTCCATATCCTGAAGCTGGTGGACAAGCGCAGCCTGGCCCAGGACGACCAGAAGGCCGTCGTCGAACAGACCCACGCGCGCCACATCCTGATCAAGACCTCGCCCACCGTGACCGTGGACGAGGCGAAGAAGAAGATCCTGGACCTGAAGGCCCGCCTGGACAACAAGAGCGCCACCTTCGAGGAGTTGGCGCGCCAGTACTCGAACGACGGTTCGGCCGCGAAGGGCGGCGACCTTGGCTGGCTGGCGCCCGGCGACACGGTGCCGGAATTCGAAAACGCCATGAAGGCGCTGAAACCGGGCGAAGTGTCCGGGCCGGTGCAGACGGTGTACGGCGTGCACCTGATCGAAGTCGTCGAGCGCAAGCAGGACGACCAGACCCTGCAGCGCCAGCGCGCCGCCGCGCGCCAGGCCCTGTTCGAGCGCAAGCAGGCCGAGGCCGCGGAAGACTGGGCGCGTCAGCTGCGCGACCGCGCCTACGTCGAATTCCGTCTCGAAGACAAGTAAGAACATGGCGCGTCCCGCGATCGCCCTCACCACCGGCGAACCGGCCGGCATCGGTCCGGGGATCGCGCTGCGCGCCGCCTGGGCCCTGCGCCAGGAGATCAATTGCGTCCTGATCGGGGACGCGGCCTTCCTCGCCATGACGGCGGCCGATATCGATCCGGCCATCCGCGTCTCGGCCATCAGCCTGCAGGCGGCCCGCAACGGCGGCCTGCCGCACTTCGGACCCGAGCGCCTCACCGTGCTGGACGTGCCGCTGGCCGCGCACGTGCGGCCGGGCGTGCTCGACCCGGCCAACGGCCGCGCCGTGCTGGCCACGC
>DASRUW010000355.1:0-2845 GCA_035655255.1 Telluria sp.
GCGCCCTGTTCGCGCAGACGGGCCAGATGAATCCGGAACTGGCCCGCGTGAAGACCTTCTATGCGTCCTGCATGGCCAGCAACGCGGCCGATGCCGCGCTGGCGAAATCGTGGCTGGGGCGCATCGATGCCGCGCAGACGCCGGCGCAAATCCAGGATCTGCTGTTTCAACTGAGCGCGATCGGCGTCGACGTCTTCTTCACCTACATCGGCCAGCCGGACCGCACGCAGTATGACCGCTACCGCGGCGAGATCCACAACAGCTACCTGTGGGAGGACCCCAAGACCGTCCAGCGCAGCTTCGCCGCCGCCGGCCTGACGGATGCCGAGGCGCAGCGCGACGCCGCCGTGGTGAGCGCGATGGTCGCGGTGCTGCGCAAGGAGCGCGGCAACCGCTGGGACGCGTCCACCGCCGAAAACCCGCGCACCCTGGCGCAATTACGCGAACAGGCGCCCTCGATCGACTGGGAGCGCTACTTCAAGATGGTCGGCGCATCCCCAGAACGCGCGGTGAACGTGACCGCTCCCGCCTACCTGCGCGCGGTCGACCACGAACTGCGCACCCGCACTCCGGCGGAACTGCGCGCCTTCCTGCGCTGGTCCTTCCTGTTCTCGCTGCGCGGGGAGCTGCCGGAACCCTACAGCGCCGCCTTCGGCGAGCTGCCGCCGAACCTGCGGGTCCAGGCCGGCAATCCGGCCGGCCGCTGCCGCGACGCCACCGTGCGCGCCATGGGCGTCGAATTCTCGCGCCAGTACGCCACGCGCGTGCTGGGCTGGAAGGCGCGCGACGCGGCGCAGCGGATCGCCAACGAGATCAAGGCGCGCATCATCGCTGCCGTCGCCAACGCGGACTGGCTCTCGCCCGCCGGACGCCAGGCCACGACCGACAAGCTGGCGCGCACCGACCTCAAGATCGGCTTCCCCGACCAGTGGCCGGAAGTGGGCTCCTACCCGCTCGGCGAAACAAGCTTCCTCGCCAACGTGCTGGCGGCGCGCGCCTACGAGCAGCGCCGCTTCTGGTCGCGCGCCGGGCAGGCACACTTGCGCACCAGCTGGGACATGATCGTCAGCCCCTGGGTGGGCGACGGCATGGCGGCGGCGCGCCTGGTCGTCCCCAACGGCTTCCCGGACGCGCTCTCGAATTCGATCATCATGACGGCGGCCTACCTGGCGCCGCCCCGCTTCGATGCCGACGCGCCGGTCGAATCGAACTACGCGAGCTTCGGCGCAGTCTTCGCCCATGAATTCGTGCACGTGGCGGAGACCCACGAATATGACGCGCAGGGCCTGGAGCGGGAACTGTGGAGCGCCGCGGACATCAAGGCCGAAGAAGCCAAGGGCCAGTGCGTGGTCGACCAGGCCAACGCCTACCAGCCGCTGCCCGGGCTGAAGATGAAGGGCGACCACCAGTATGGCGAAAACGTGGCCGACTACGGCGGCCTGCGCCTGGCCTTCGAGGCGCTGGAAGCCCGCCTCGGCACGGAACAGCTATACCGTCCGGACGCGAGCGGCACCTCGCCGGCGCAACGCTTCTTCTACGCCTACGCGCAGAACCGCTGCACGGCCCAGACCGAGGACTACCTGCGCAAGACGGTCGACAGCGACAGCCACGCGCCGGCCGCCTTCCGCGTCAACGCGCCCTTGTCGAACCTCCCGGGCTTCGGCCGCGCCTTCCATTGCCAGCCCAATGCGCGGATGATGCGCCCGGCCGCGCAGCAGTGCCGGGTCTGGTGAAACGTCGCTTGTGCAGCCCGGGCCGCCATGTCATACTGGAAACTGAATTAGCAATTCAGCTATCAGAGGAGCCTGAGCATCGCCGCCTTGATCACCCCTGCGGTCTTGTTGGTCGCGCCGAGCTTCTCGAGGGCGTTATTGACATGAAAGTTCACGGTACGCTCGGAGATGTTCATGATCTCGCCGACTTCGGACGAGGTCTTGCCGTCGGCGGACCAGCGCAGCACCTCGGCCTCGCGGTCGGTGAGCGTGGCCGGCTCGACATGCGGCGTGCGCGGCACCATCAGCCGGGCCAGGCCCTCGTGGGCCGCATTGGCCAGCCAGGACATCTTGAGGGATTTCTCGCGCAGCTCCGCCGGCGTCAGCAGGCCGTGCGGCCGCGCCAGCGTCAGCAATCCGCCCACGCCCTTGGCGTCGTAGGACGACTGGGCCCAGCCGACCCGCAGGCCATGGTCGCGCGCGTCGTTCCACAGTTCCGGCACGCCCTCGAACAGGGCATCGCTCCATACCACCGGCCGCACCGAACGCATGCCGTGCGCCACGGTCGGATCCACGCTCAGGTAGTTGGCGGCGGCGTAACGCGCGCGCCAGCTGTCCGGGTAATTGTTGTACATGAAGACCTTGGGATTCGACAGCGGCAGCGGCATGCGCAAGCCGTAGGCACAATAGTCGAAACCCAGTTCCGCGGCCGCCGCCGCCAACACGGCGAAAAATTCGCTCTCGTTGGCCGCGCACAGCAGTTTTTCGGTCTGATCTTCCTGCCAGTCGAAGATGTCCGCACTTGCCACTCTTGATCCCCCTGCCACATGGCGACGTTGAATGCCGACGGCCTGGTCGTCCTGACCCCTGCCGAGCTCGCCGCGACTGCATTTCTCCACCTGCTTTCCGGGGTGGATGACGACCGTCCTGCCGACCCCGACCATGGCGCGACCAGCACCACAATTACGGGTTATACCGAGTGGCTGAGCACCACCGAACCCGTGGTGACCCTGGGCTGGGACTGGCAGCTCAGCGCTCGCGACGGACTCCTCCAACTGTGTCGAATCGGACCGCCAAGAAGTAACTTAGAAATCGACGATAGCAGTCTTCACAATGCTGGTCAAGCGGAAACG
>DASRUW010000356.1:0-5478 GCA_035655255.1 Telluria sp.
GAGGCCAAGCGCGTGCTGATCCAGGTCGAAGACAACGGCATCGGCATGAGAGCACCGCTGATCGAGCACGCCTTCGACCTGTTCACGCAAGCCGAGCGCAGCGCCGACCGTTCGCAGGGCGGGCTGGGCATCGGCCTGGCCCTGGTGCGCAGCCTGGTCGAACTGCACGGCGGCGCCGTGTTCGCGGCCAGTCCGGGGCAGGGCCTGGGCAGCACGTTCACGGTCAGCCTGCCGCTGTTCGCCGGGGCGCCGCCGCCGGCGGCCGAACCGGAGTCCGCCCCGGCGCCCGCGCGCGGCAACACACCCAGGCGCGTGCTGGTGGTGGACGACAACGTGGACGCGGCCGACATGCTGGGCGCCTTCGTGCATGCCCTCGGCTACGAGGTCGACCTGGCGCATGACGCCGATACCGCGCTGGAGACGGCGCGCCGCCATCCGCCCGGTATCTGCCTGCTCGACATCGGCCTGCCAGATACCGACGGCTACGAGCTCGCGCGCCGGCTGCGCGCCGACCCGGCCACCGAACACGCCACCCTGGTCGCCGTCACCGGCTACGGCCAGGAGCGCGACCGCGCGCGCGCCGCGGAGGCGGGCTTCGACCACTACCTGATCAAGCCGGTCGCCACCGACAAGCTGGCCGAACTCCTCAAATACGGCCGTGTGCGCAGCCGCCCCGCCGCCATGCCCTCCTAGCCCCGTCTTCAGAATTCCTTAACCTCCGGCCGCGAGCATGATGGCAACAGGAGGAAAAAATGAAACGTAGCTTGCTCGCAGCCCTCGTCTTCTGCGCGCTCCCGGTGCTGGCCGGGACGCCGCAGGAACAGCTCAACACCTTCACCGCGCAGGCCGGCGCCAAGCCGGACCCGGCGCGCGGACAGCGTCTGTTCACCAGCAACCACGGGCGCGAATGGAGCTGCGCGTCCTGCCACGGCGCCACGCCCACCGGCACCGGCAAGCACGCCGTCACCGGCCGCAGCATCGGCCCGATGGCGCCCGCCTTCAATCCGGAGCGGTTCACCGATCCGGCCAAGAGCGAAAAATGGTTCCGCCGGAACTGCAACGACGTGCTGGGCCGCGCCTGCACCGACGGCGAGAAGGCGGACGTCCTCGCCTGGCTCATGACGCTCAAGTGAGGAGACAATCATGCGAACCCTGATCCTGGGCGTGCTGCTGCTCGCCGCCACGTCGGCGGCCCACGCCGGAGAACACGGCGCGAGCCGCGGCCCCATCCTGCCGAAGTACGTGCAGGAGTGCGCCGCCTGCCACGTGCCCTATCCCGCCGGACTGCTGCCGGCGGCCTCGTGGAACCGGCTGATGAACAACCTGCCGCAGCACTTCGGCACCGACGCTTCGCTCGATCCGGACAGCGTGCGCCAGATTTCCACGTGGCTGAATGCCAACGCCGCCACCACGCGCCGCGTACCGACGCCTCCGCCGGAGGACCGGATCACGAAGAGCGCGTGGTTCGTGCGCGAACACGACGAGGTGCCGGCGCGCGTCTGGAAGCTGCCTTCGGTACGCAGCCCATCGAACTGCGCGGCCTGCCACACCAACGCCAATCAAGGAGAGTTCAATGAACACGCTATCCGCATCCCGCGCCAGTGACGGCGCCGACGCCACGCCCGCGATCCGCATCTGGGATGCGCCGCAGCGCGTGGTCCACTGGCTGCTGGTGTTCTGCTTCGCCGGCGCCTGGCTGACGGCCGAGAGCGAACACTGGCGCCTGATCCACGTCACCCTCGGCTACACCTTCGCCGGCCTGGTCGTATTCCGGCTGGCCTGGGGCCTGATCGGGGGCCGCTACGCACGCTTCACGCAGTTCGTGCGCGCGCCCGGTGCGGCCCTGCGCTACCTGCGTTCGCTGTTTTCCGGTCATCCCGAACACCACACCGGCCACAATCCGGCCGGCGGCCTCGCCATCGTGGCGCTGCTTGGCCTGGGCGCGCTGCTGACGTTCGCCGGCTGGGCGACCTACAACGACGCCGGCGACATCTTCGAAGAGCTGCACGAGGGCGCCGCCAACGTGATGCTCGGCCTCGTGATCGTGCACGTGGCGGCCGTCATCGGCAGCAGCCTGCTGCACCGGGAGAACCTGGTCGCGGCCATGGTCCACGGCCGCAAGCGCGCCGATGCGAACGACGCCCCGGTCAAGTCGCGCGCCGTGCTCGGCACGCTGATCGTGGCGGCCGTCCTGTCCTTCTGGTGGTGGAGCTACACGACCGCGCCGGCGCCGGGGACCGGTCCGGCCGCGGAACACCACCACGATGACGACGACTGAGCCCGGCGCCGCGGCGTACAATGACGGCATGCGCATCCTTCTCGCAGAAGACGATCCTGTACTTGGCGACGGCATCCAGGCCGGCCTGCGCCAGGCCGGCTTCCAGGTGGACTGGGTACGCGACGGCGCGGCCGCCGCGCTGGAGCTGCGCAGCGCCGCCTACGACGCCGCCGTGCTGGACCTCGGCCTGCCGCGCCTGGACGGGCTCGATGTCCTGTCCGCCGTGCGCCGCGAAGGGGTGGCCACGCCGGTGCTGGTGCTGACCGCGCGCGACGCCATTCCCGACCGCATCCGTGGCCTGGACGCCGGCGCCGACGACTATGTGATCAAACCCATCGACCTGCACGAACTGGCGGCCCGCCTGCGCGCGTTGATCCGCCGCGCCCACGGCCAGCCGCGCGAATGCCTCGCCGCCCAGGACGTGGAGCTCGACCCCGCCGCGCGCACGGTGTGCAAGGCCGGCCAGCCGGTCAGCCTGTCCGGACGGGAGTTCGACCTGCTCCACGCGCTGATGCTCAATACGGGCCGCGTGCTGACCCGCGAGCAGATCGAGAACCATTTGTACAGCTGGGGGCGCGAGATCGAAAGCAACGCGATCGAGGTCCACGTCTCCAACCTGCGCCGCAAGCTGGGCAACGGCCTGATCCAGACCGTGCGCGGCGTCGGCTACCTGGTTCCCGCGGCATGAGACCGACCTTGCAGCGCCGCCTGCTGCTGCTCGTGCTGACCGTGTTCGCGTTCGGCTGGATCGCCGCGGCCGCCGCCATGTGGCAAGGTGCGCGCCACGAACTGGACGAGCTGCTCGATGGCCACCTGGCGCAGGCCGCCGCGCTGCTGGTCGCGCAGTCCACGCGCGAGCTCGAGGAGGAGCGCGAAGTGGAGGCCCCGCCCCTGCACCGTTACGCGCCGCGCGTCGCTTTCCAGGTCTTCCACGAAGGCCGGCTGGTGCTGCGCTCCGCCGGCGCGCCGGCGCAGCCGATGAACACCGTCCAGGGCTTCGCCACCGTGCAGCGCGACGGCGTGGCCTGGCGCGTGTTCTCCACCCATGGAGCCAAGACCGACGTCGACGTGCACGTGGCGGAGCAGAGCGCGTCGCGCGGAGAGATCCTGACCGCGATCCTCGGCGGCGCCTTGGCCCCGATGGCACTCGCCCTGCCCCTGCTGGCGCTCGCCATCTGGTGGGCCGTCTCGGCCGGACTGGCCCCGCTGCGCCGTCTGACTTCCGTCCTCGCCGCCCGCGCCCCGGACGCGAGCGATGCCCTCGACACCTCCGGCATGCCGGCCGAAGCGGCGGCCATCGCGGACGCGCTGAATGCCCTGTTCGCCCGCATCGACGCCCTGATCGGGGCCGAGCGCCGCTTCACCGCCGACGCGGCCCACGAACTGCGCACGCCGATCGCGGCGATCCGCGCCCAGGCCCAGGTGGCGCTCGGCGCCGCCGTGGACGACCCGGTGCGCGGCCGCGCGCTGGCCCTTGCCATCGAAGGCTGCGATCGCGCGGGCCGCATGATCGACCAGCTGTTGACCCTCGCCCGCCTCGATGCGCGCGACCTGCCGCCGCTGGCTTCCGTCGACCTGGTGCAGGCCGCGCGCGAGGTGGTCGCCGACCTGGCGCCGCGCGCTCTCGCCCGGCGCCAGCAGATCGAGCTCACCGGCGCGCAGGCCTGCCCGGTGCTGGCCAATCCCACCCTGCTTGCGATCCTGGTGCGCAACCTGGTGGACAACGCGGTCCGCTACAGCCCGGACGGCGCGGCCATCGCGGCCGATATCGCAGTCCAGGATGAAAGCTTCACGCTCACCGTCAGCGACAACGGCCCGGGGATGGCGGAAGACGCGCTGGCCCGCCTCGGCGAGCGCTTCTTCCGCGCCGAACAGGGCGGACAAAGCGGCAGCGGACTCGGATGGTCGATCGTGCGGCGCATCGCGCAGGTCCACGGATTCGAGGTGCAACCGGCTCTCCGCGACGGCGGCGGACTGTCGGTTACCGTGCGCGGACCGCGCGCTCCGTCCATCCCCTGATTCGTGCAGTCTGTCGCACTTGGGTGGCGTCCGACAACGGGCGCGGGCACAGTGCGGGCGTCATCGAAATCAGGATACACGCCATGTCGCTCCGTCTTCTCGCCCAACGCCATCCGGCCAGCGCCGCCTTCCTGCTGGCCGCCGCGCAGTTCGTACTCACCGTCGCCATCCTGAAGATCGGCATCCAGTTCGTGCCGCGCGAGTCCTTCGGCGCCGTGAAGCTGACCGCGTTCGCCTCGACCGTGATCTTCCCGCTGTTGGCGGTGCAGGTGCTGGGCTTGTGGCCCCAGACGGGATTCGGCTTGCGCGCCGTGCGGCCAGCACCGGTCTTCGTCGCGGCCTTGAGCGTGGGTGCCATCTTCCTCGCTTTCGGGATCAACCCGGCGGCGCGGCCCAGCTTCGCAGGCGAGGCCTTGCTGCAGTTCGCGAACGCGTTTGGCGAGGAGCTGTTGTTTCGCGGCGCGATCTTCGCCCTGCTTCTCAGCCTGCCGAAGTGGAAGGCCTTCGTCCTGAACGGCCTCCTGTTCGGCGCCATGCACCTGATCCACGGCTTCATGGAAGGGAACTGGCACGCCGCTCTGGTGCAGGCAGCCGTCACCGCCGTCGCGGGCACGATGTTCACGGCGGTGCGCGACCGCAGCGGCAGCCTGTGGCTCGCGATCCTTCTGCACATGTTCGTCAACCTGAGCATGATCTTCTCGAACCTCGCGGCGCAGTCCGGGCAGCCGCTCGTGTTCGCGGTCGAGCGCCTCGCCAACGTAATCGAAGTCGTCCTCGTCTGCTATGTGCTGGTGACGGAGCGCCGCCGTTCCGCCACTTCGACGCTGGCCACGGCTTGAACAGCGCTCGTTACCACGCGATCGCGACCGAGGTCATCGCCTTCAGCTGCAGGGGCGCGCGCAGGTCGACGCTGGCGCCGGAGAGGATGTCGCGGCCCTGGCGCGCGTCCTTGAGCACCGCCTGGAAGCGGGACAGGTCCAGCTTGGTGTCGCCCGCGTTCTTGTTCAGGACGACCATCAGCGTGTGCTGCCCGTCCTGGCGGAAATAGACGTAGCAGCCATCCTTGGGAATGTAGTGCAGCAGCTTGCCGCGCGCGACCACGCTGCTCGACTTGCGCCAGTTGAACAGCTTGCGCACGTAGGCCTGGGCCTCGCTCTGCGCGGCGCTGAGATTGGCGCCGG
>DASRUW010000357.1:0-9451 GCA_035655255.1 Telluria sp.
GGGAAGTAAGCAAAAAAGAGCCTGCCGGGGACCGGCAGGCACAAGGAGAAAGACTTTGAAACCAGGGTCAGGCCAAGCGGTCTGGCCCTTTTTTCGTCGCGTCAGAAGCGGTAGCCGACGCCGACGCCGAAGAGCCACGGGTCGACCTGCACGGCACTGACCTTCGCGCCGCTGATGGCGACGTCGCTACGGATCTGCACCTTCTTCACGTCCACGTTGATGGACCAGTTCTTGTCCAGCTTGAAGTCCACGCCGGCTTGCACGGCCAGGCCCCAGCTGTGGTGTTCCAGCGAGCCTGTGCCGTTCAGCAGGTTCACGCTGGAGATGTTGGTGAAGTTCACGCCCGCGCCCACGTAGGGGCTGAACTGGCTGTCCGGCGCGAAGTGGTATTGCGCCGTCAGGGTCGGCGGCAGGTGCTTGAAGGTGCCGATGTTGGCGCCGTCCAGGCGCACGTCGTGCTTCTGCGGATAGGTCAGGATCAGCTCGGCCGCCCAGTTCTTGGTCAGGAAGTAGCTGATGTCGACTTCGGGAATGGTCTTGGAGGACACCGTGATGCGGTCCGAGGCGCCAGTGCCGCCGACCGGATCGGAATTGTTGGCCGGCGAGATGTTCACGGCGCGGGCGCGCACCAGCCAGGGCGATTCCTGGGCGGCGGCGTTGACCGACACGAGAGCGGTTGCGGCGAGTGCTGCGAAGAGTGCTGCGGATTTCATGGTTTCGACTTTCGTTGTTGATCTGTATCGAAAGTCTAGGTGTGCAGGTGCAGCAAATCCTTGCGCCAAGTCAAAAAACCGAGCGGCGCGGCCCCGAGGAGCGGGCCGCGCCGCTCATGTGCGACTGCGGAAAACCTGACTTGAAACTTACGCGCGCAAGGCGCGCAGCATCGGCTGCAGCACGGCCGCGCCGAGGCGGGCGCTGCGCGCGCCGTCCCAGCCGGTGACCGGATCGGGATCGTTGGCGTTGTCCTTGAACGGCATCTCCAGCGTCAGCGACAGGCAGCCGAACAGGTGGGTGATGTGGGGCGAACCCATGGTCAGCACTTCATCCGTGTACGGTTCTTCCGGGTAGCCGTATTCCATCTGGAAGTCGGGGCTGGCGACCATCAGGTCCTGCTGGAAGCGCTGTTCCTGCGCGGCCTGTTCCGGCGTGAACGAAGGCAGGGCGCCGCTGCCGGCGGTGAACACGTAGGGCAGGCCCTCGTCGCCGTGCACGTCGAGGAACAGGTCGCAGCCGGTCTGCTTCATCTTCTCCTTGACCAGGTAGACCTCGGGGCTGCGCTCCATCGACGGGGACACCCATTCGCGGTTCAGGTTCGCGCCGGCGGCGTTGGTGCGCAGGTTGCCGCGCACGGAGCCGTCCGGGTTCATGTTCGGCACCACGTAGAACACGGCTTCCTTCAGCAGCTGGCGGCCGAAGGCGTGGCTCGGATCGAGCAGCGCGTCGAGCATGCCTTCCACGAACCACTCGGCCATCGTCTCGCCGGGGTGCTGGCGCGCGATGACCCACACTTTCTTCTTCGCGCTTTCGTCGCCGATGACCAGCAGGTTCAGGTCGCGGCCGTCGACGGTGCTGCCCAGGTCCAGCACGCGCACGTGCTCGGACTGCTGCGCGCGGTCGATCAGCTCCAGGTGGCGCTCCCACGAATACGGCTCGAAGTAGGCGAAGTAGATGCTGTCCATCGCAGGCGTGTGCTCGATGGTCATCACGCTGCCGTCGAAGGTGGTGGGCACGCGGAACCAGGTGATGCGGTCGTAGCTGGCGACGGCCTGGTAGCCCTCCCAGCCTTTCGGATACGCGCTCTTGGCGGCGTTGAGGAAGCGGATGGTGCAGGCCTGGCCTTGTGCGCCTTGCAGGCGGAAGTAGAACCACTGGGTGAAGTCCGCGTGGGAGTCCTTGCGGATGTTCAGGTCGATCTGGTCCGGGCTTGTGGCGCGGACCACTTCGATCGCGCCGGCGTCGAACTGGCTGCTGATTTTGATGGACATGGTATGCAGGGGTGGGCTGAAAACGCGGGATTGTAACCCGTGTGCGCCGGCGTTGTCGCAAAAGGCGTACGCTCGTGCCGGGCTAAGTTCTGCCCTGGCCGCACGCACGGAGCGCGTGCGGCCACCCTTCATCCCAGCTCCGACAGGAGACTTATCATGGAACATGACTTTCACGGCGAGCACGCCCATGTGCGTGAACTGGAGAAAAAAATCACCGCGCTGTCCGACGCCCTGGCCCACCTGGGGCGGGGTACCACCTTGCAGGAACTGCTGAAGATCATCCGTTTCCCCGGTTGGACCACGCCGGCGGAACTGGGATTCGTGCACATGATCCTGGACCAGGGCGTGGCCCAGGTGGCGGCGCTGGAGAAGATGCAGGAGCAGCTCGTTGAAGTCAGTCGCACGGTCTCGCACCGCTAAGCGGTAGCGCTACAATGGCGTCTATCCCGGGGGGACGCCATGCCTGCGCTGCTGATGCTGTTCCTGCTGTACCTGATTGCGGCCGCGCCCTGCGGTGCGGCCGATTCGCTGCGCGTGTGCACGGACGTGCGGCCCCATCCTCCCCTCATGACCGCGACCCGCGACGGCATCGTCGATCGCATCCTCGTGCGCGCCGCCGCCCAAGCCGGAATCGAACTGGTGTTTTATTCCGCGCCGCTGGCGCGCTGCCGGGTCGATATCCGCAATGGCACGGCGGACGCGTTTCCGCTCACGCCTTATCTGCCGGCCGAACTGCCGAACGCGCGCTACCCGCAGCGCCATGGTGCGGTCGATCCGGCGCGCGGCGTGATCCAATTGCGTTCCCTGGTGCTGCGCCGCAAGGGCGAGGCGGTGGAGTGGAACGGTGAGCGCTTCAGCGGCCTGGATGGCCCGGTGCTGGTCGGCTTCACCAACCTGTTGCTGCTCGATCTGCTCAAGAAGCGCGCCATCGCCTTCGACGCCAGCGGCAAGAGCCTGCCGGACAACCTGGCCAAGTTCCTGGCGGGCCGGGGCGGCGCCGTCGTGGCGCTGGAAGCGGAGGTGCGCCATGCGCTGGCCGATCCGGCGCTGGCTGCGCGGGTCGAAGCTCTGGCTCAACCGTTCAGCGTGGAAACGTATTATCTGGCGGTGGCGGACAGCTACTACGCCGCCCATCCCGAGGTGGCCGAGCGCCTGTGGGACGCCATCGCCCACGCCCGGCCCAAATGACAAAAGCCCCGGAGCAGGTCCTTAGACTAGCCCGCCGAAGCGCTCGAAGAAGGAGGCGTGGGCGGGCGGGACGCGCGGGTCTTCCTTGCCCATCGCCTGCATGATGTGCTCCTCGGCGCGGCCGAAGCAGTAGCGGTACACGGTGCGCGCCAGTTCGTAGGCCTGCTTGCCGGGCCAGGGCTCGGGCAGCAGCTCCACGGGCAGCATCGGGTCGTGCAGCTGCACGCGGCGGTAGGCGTGGATCAGCAGGGTGCGCACCAGGAAGGCTTCTTCCGGCGACAGCGCGGCGCCCTTGTCCAACAGCGCCTGCAGCGGCGCGAACACGTCCACGAAATGCTCGTAGGCCGCGATCACGGGGGCCAGGTCCCAGCCGTCCTGCACCAGGTCGCGCAGCGGGCGGGTCGACACGCCCGGCAACTCACTGGCCGTGCACACCACCAGCGTGCCGCGCGTGCCGGTGCGCGCGAGGATGTCTTCCAGCATCTCCGCATTCGAGGCCGGATGCCCCAGCACCCCGGGCGCGACCATCGTGTAGCCCTCCCACAGCAGCTCCTTGCGCACCTGGGCGCGCTGCTGGGCGGGGATGTCGGCCGCGCCGGAAATCAGGAGGGTCCAGGCGCCGTTCCAGTGCGCGTCCAGCGGCGCGTAAATGCGATGATTGGCGCGCTCGAAGCGGGACAGGGCGCCCGGCTCGATCTCATAGGCGCTGCGCCGGCCGTCGCGGCTGGCCGAGAGCCAGCCTTCCTGCGCCAGGCGGAACACGCTGGTGCGCACCAGCCGGTCGCTGATGCCGAAGGGCTCCACCAGCTCGATCAGGCTGCCCAGCCAGACGCGCCCGCCGTGCGGGGCGATGGCGTCGCCGAAGATCGTCATCACCAGCGACTTGGCCCGCGGCGGGTCGGTCGCGAGAAATTGCGCAATCCATTCGTTGGTGGTCAGCCGTTTCATAACGGGCAAGTGTAGCATGCCGACGCGATACACGGAAATGATATGAGTCAAATTTTCTGTGTACATTCAGATTTTTGTATCGTATCATGGCCGAAACCTCGTTGGGAGAACCGCCATGTACGCACAAATGGTCGACACCGGCCTGCAGAAAGTCCGCACGCAGGAGGATATGAGCGAGCAGGAACGCGAGTTCCAGGCCCGCATCGACGCCGGCGTCAAGATCGAGCCGAAGGACTGGATGCCCGAGGCCTACCGCAAGACGCTGATCCGCCAGATCTCGCAGCACGCCCACTCGGAAATCGTCGGCCAGCTCCCGGAAGGGAACTGGGTCACGCGCGCGCCGACCCTGAAGCGCAAGGCGATCCTGCTGGCCAAGATTCAGGACGAGGCCGGCCATGGCCTGTACCTGTACAGCGCCGCCGAAACCCTCGGCGTGTCGCGCGACGAGCTGCTCGACGCGCTCCACAGCGGCAAGGCCAAGTACTCGTCGATCTTCAATTACCCGACCCTCAATTGGGCCGACATCGGCGCCATCGGCTGGCTGGTGGACGGCTCGGCGATCGTGAATCAGATCCCGCTGTGCCGCTGCTCCTACGGCCCGTATTCGCGCGCCATGATCCGCGTCTGCAAGGAAGAGTCATTCCACGCGCGCCAGGGCTACGACATCATGCTGGCCCTGTGCCGCGGCACGCCGGAACAGAAGCAGATGGCGCAGGACGCCCTGAACCGCTGGTGGTGGCCGTCGCTGATGATGTTCGGCCCGTCCGACACGGAGTCGGTCAACAGCGCGCAGTCGTCCAAGTGGCGCATCAAGCTGTTCTCCAACGACGAGCTGCGCCAGCGCATGGTCGACCAGACCGTGCCCCAGGCCGAATTCCTCGGCCTGACCCTGCCCGACCCGGACCTCAAATGGAACGAGGAGCGCGGCCATTACGATTTCGGCACCATCCCCTGGGACGAGTTCTACAACGTCCTGAAGGGCAACGGCCCGTGCAACAAGGAGCGCCTGCGCACCCGCGTCAAGGCCTATGAGGACGGCGCGTGGTTCCGCGACGCGCTGGTCGCGCACGCGGACAAACAGGCGGCAAAGAAGGCCGCGGCATAAGGAGAGAGCAATGAGCAAGGAATGGCCGCTGTGGGAAGTCTTCATCCGCAGCCAGCACGGGCTGGCGCACAAGCACGTGGGCTCGCTCCACGCGCCGGATGCGGAAATGGCGATCAACAACGCGCGCGACGTGTACACGCGCCGTAACGAGGGCGTGTCGATCTGGGTGGTGCGCGCCGCCGACATCGTGGCTTCGAGCCCGGGCGACAAGGCCCCGCTGTTCGAGCCGTCCAACAACAAGGTGTACCGCCACCCGACCTTCTTCCCGATGCCGGAAGAAGTGAAGAACCTGTGAGCCTGCCCGTGGACGCGAAACTCGACTACGTCCTGCGCCAGGGCGACAACGCCCTGATCCTCGCGCAGCAGCTGTGCAAATGGTGCGGCAAGGGCCCGGCCCTGGAAGAGGACATGGCCCTGTCCAACACTTCGCTCGACCTGCTCGGCCAGACCCGCCTGTGGCTCACCTACGCGGGCGAGCTGGAAGGCAAGGGCCGCGACGAGGACCGCCTCGCATTCCTGCGCGACGCGCACGACTTCCGCAACTGCATCCTGGTCGAACAGCCGAACGGGAACTACGCGGACACCACGCTGCGCCAGTTCTACTTCGACACCTGGCATTACTTCCTGATGCAAGGGCTGCTCAAGTCGAGCGATGCGCGCATCGCGGAGATCGCCGAGAAGTCGCTCAAGGAAGTGACCTACCACCTGCGCCGCAGCAGCGACCTGGTGGTGCGCATGGGCGACGGCACGCCGGTCTCGCACGAGAAGGCGCAGACCGCGGCCGACGAACTGTGGGCCTATACCGGCGAGATGTTCGTCTACGACGCGGTCGACCAGGCCATGGTGGATGCCGGCGTGGCGCCGCCCGCGTCCGAACTGCGCGCCGCCTTCCTGCAGCACGTCGCCGGTGTGTTCGCGGAAGCGACCCTGACCATGCCCGCGCCGGACGCGTGGATGCACAGCGGCGGCAAGCAAGGCCGCCACAGCGAGCATCTGGGCTACATCCTGGCCGAGATGCAGTTCCTGCAGCGCGCCTACCCCGGCGCCGAATGGTGATGGACGCCCGCCTGGTCTGGGACGCGCTCGGGCAGGTGCCCGACCCCGAGATCCCCGTGATCTCGGTGGTGGACCTGGGCATCGTGCGCGACGTGCGCTTCGAGGACGGCGCCTGCGTGGTCACGATCACGCCGACCTACTCGGGCTGCCCGGCGATGCAGGTCATCGCCGAGGACGTGCAGCGCGTGCTGGAACAGGAAGGCATCGGCGACGTGCGTCTCGAAACGCGCCTGTCGCCCGCCTGGACCACGGACTGGATGAGCGAGAAGGGCCGCGCCGCCCTCAAGGACTACGGCATCGCCCCGCCCATGCAGCAGGCCATCGACATTTCCGGCTTGCGCCGCGGCGCCGAGGTGGTCGTGCCGTGCCCGCGCTGCGGCTCGTCGCATACGCGGCTGGTCAGCCAGTTCGGTTCCACCTCCTGCAAGGCGCTGTACCAGTGCCTGGACTGCCGCGAACCCTTCGATTACTTCAAGTGCCATTAGGCCGACCATGAGCAAATTCTTTCCCCTGACCGTCGCGCACGTGCGTCATGAAACGCGCGACACCATCGCCGTGACCTTCGCCGTGCCGGACGCGCTGCGCGAGAGCTTCCGCTACCAGCAGGGCCAGCACCTGACCCTGCGCACGCACATCGCCGGCGAGGACGTGCGCCGCTCGTATTCGATCTGCTCCGCCGTCCAGGACGACAAGCTGCGCGTGGCCATCAAGCGCACGCCGGGCGGCCTGTTCTCCACCTGGGCCAACGAGGCGCTGAAAGCTGGCGACACGCTCGACGTGATGCCGCCGATGGGCCACTTCAACGTCCCGCTGGCGTCCGACAGCGCGCGCAGCTACGTCGCCTTCGCGGCCGGCAGCGGCATCACGCCCATCCTCTCGATCATCAAGACCACGCTCCTGGCCGAGCCGAATTCGACCTTCACGCTGTTCTACGGGAACCGCGCCACCTCGAGCGTGATCTTCAAGGAGGAGCTGACCGACCTGAAGGACCGCTTCCTGCAGCGCCTGAACCTGGTCTACGTCATGAGCCGCGAGCAGCAGGACATCGACCTGTTCAACGGCCGCATCACCAAGGAGAAGACGGAGCAGCTGCTCAAGCACTGGGTGCGCGTCGAGGACTTCGACTACGCCTTCATCTGCGGCCCGGAGGACATGATGCTGGGCGTCTCGGCCGCGCTGCAGGAAGCGGGCATGCCCAAGTCGAACATCAAGATTGAGTTGTTCGCCGCCTCCATCCCGAAGCACGAGCACAAGCCGCGCGCGATCGCGCCGGAGGCCAAGCACGACACCCAGGTCACCGTCATCATGGACGGCAACGCCACCACCTTCACCATGGAGAAGGACAAGGAGTCGATTCTGGACGCCGGCCTGCGCGCGGGCCT
The DNA here is from genome assembly GCA_035655255.1 of Telluria sp. Taxonomy (GTDB): domain Bacteria; phylum Pseudomonadota; class Gammaproteobacteria; order Burkholderiales; family Burkholderiaceae_D; genus Telluria. The sequence continues at coordinate 7,665 of DASRUW010000357.1, forward strand.
GGACATGCGCTACTCCTGCAAGGGCGGCGTGTGCTCCACCTGCCGCTGCAAGGTGCTGGACGGGACGGTGGACATGGACGTGAACTACGCGCTGGAGGACTACGAGGTCGCGCGCGGCTTCGTGCTGTCCTGCCAGAGTTTCCCGATCACCGACAACGTGGTCGTCGATTTCGACCAGGCCGAATAACAAGAGGAGACTGCGATGGGCTACGAGAACATCCTGTTTGAAACGGGCGGCGGCGTCGCCACCCTGACCCTGAACCGCCCGGACAAGCTCAATAGCTTCACCCAGGCCATGCACCTGGAAGTGCGCGACGCGCTGGAGAAGGTGGAGGCCGACAAGTCGATCCGCGTGCTGCTGCTGACGGGCGCCGGCCGCGGCTTCTGCGCCGGCCAGGACCTGTCCGACCGCGCGGTGGCGCCGGGCGGGGAGGCCGTGGACCTGGGCGCATCGGTGGAGCAGTTCTACGCGCCGCTGGTGATGAAGCTGCGCTCCCTGCCGCTGCCCGTGATCTGCGCCGTCAACGGCGTGGCGGCGGGCGCGGGCGCCAACCTGGCGCTGGCCTGCGACATCGTCCTGGCCGCCAAGTCGGCCGTGTTCATCGAAGCCTTCTGCAAGCTGGGCCTGATTCCGGACACGGGCGGCACCTGGCACCTGCCGCGCACCATCGGCCTGGCCCGCGCCACCGGCCTGGCCATGCTGGGCGAGAAGCTGGACGCGGAACGCGCCGAGCAATGGGGCCTGATCTGGAAGTGCATCCCTGATGCGGGCCTGATGCAGGAGGCGCGCGCCATGGCGGAACACTTCGCGGTGGCGCCGACCAAGGGCCTGGCCTACACCAAGAAGGCCTTCCAGCAAAGCTACTTCAACACCCTGCCGGAACAGCTCCAGCTCGAAGCGCAGATGATGCGCGAGCTGGGCTACGGCCACGATTATCGCGAAGGCGTACAGGCCTTCATCGAAAAGCGCCCGGCGCATTTCAAGGGAGAGTGAGATGGAAGCCTTGGCGAAGAGCGGTGTCATCGCGGTGATCGGCAGCGGGGCCATGGGTTCCGGCATCGCCCAGGTGGCGGCCCAGGCGGGCTACCAGGTCAAGCTGTACGACACCCGCGCGGAAGCGGTGGACAAGGCGCTGGCCGACATCGGCAAGGCCTTGGGCAAGCTGGCCGAGAAGGGCAAGCTGACCCAGGACGAGGCGGGCGACGTGCGCGGCCGCCTGCACCCGGTCAGCGCCCTGTCCGACCTGCGCGACGCCGCCCTGGTGGTGGAGGCCATCGTCGAGAACCTGGACGTCAAGCGCAAGCTGTTCGCCGACCTCGAAGACATTGTCGGCGACGACTGCATCCTCGCCACCAATACCTCGTCCATCTCCGTCACGTCCATCGCCGCGCCGCTGCGCCGTCCGCAGCGCGTGGCCGGCATGCACTTCTTTAACCCGGTGCCGCTGATGGCGCTGGTCGAGGTGATCAGCGGCCTGGCGACCGACAAGGCGGTGGCCGACACCGTGTACGCCACTGCGCTCGCCCTCGGCAAGAGCCCGGTCCACGCCAAGTCCACGCCCGGCTTCATCGTCAACCGCGTCGCCCGTCCGTACTACGCCGAGGCGCTGCGCGTGCTGAACGAGCAGGCCGCCGACCCGGCCACCATCGACGCCCTGCTGCGCGAGGCGGGCGGCTTCCGCATGGGGCCATTCGAACTGATGGACCTGATCGGCCACGACATCAATTATTCGGTCACCCAGTCGGTGCACAACGCCTACTACGGCGACCCGCGCTTCACGCCCTCC
>DASRUW010000358.1:0-3285 GCA_035655255.1 Telluria sp.
CCATGCATGCGCCGTTTTTGGGATTGAAAGTTAACAGCTTCTCAAGCTGTTTACAACAAAAATTTGAGGGGAAGGCTCAGGGTCTGTCCCCGATTTTGATCTTCACTTATCAGGAAGCGTCGGCGGTGTAACGCAGGCCGATCTGCGAGCGGATCGTGTCCAGGACGCCCATCAGGTGCAGCGTTTCGCCGAGCGGCATGCGCGGGCTCTCGAGGAGGCCGGCGCGCAGGCAGCGCTGCACTTCCATGGCTTCGTGCACATACCCGTTCCCCAGGTAGGGCGCTTCGATGGTGCGCTTGCTGCCGTCGTCCTTTTCGACCGTGATCGCCTGCGCACGGTAAAACAGGCTGTGCACGCGCACGAAGCCGCGCTCGCCCACCACCGTCAGTTCGACCGGCGAACGGCCGCGCAGCGACGCCGTGCAGTTGGAAATCGCGCCCGATTCGTGCCGCAGCAGGAAGCCGGTGTGCGCGTCGATGCCGCTGTCGCGCAGCTCACCGAACGCGCGCACGTCCGCCACCGCCCCCAGGAACCAGGCCGCCAGCGACAAGGGGTAGATGCCCAGGTCGAGCAGCGCGCCGCCGCCCAGTTCCGGGTTCAGCAGGCGATGCTCCGGCCCCACGTGGGCGGTAAAGCCGAAATCCGCCGTCAATTGGGTGACGGGGCCGATTTCGCCCGACTCCACGACCTGCTTGGCCGCCTCGAGTGCCGGCAGGTAGCGCGACCACATCGCCTCCATCAGGAACAGCTTTTTCGCCCGCGCTTTCGCCACGACCGCTTCGGCTTCGCGCCGGTTCATGGTGAACGGCTTCTCACACAGCACCGCCTTCCCGCCGTCCAGCGCCAGCAGCGCATTGGCGGCGTGCAGCGGGTGCGGCGTGCCGATGTAGATCACGTCGACATCCGCGGCCGCGGCCAGCGCTTCGTAGGAGCCATAGGGCTGCCCACCGAATTCATCGCAGAAGGCGGCCGCCTTGTCGCCGCTGCGCGAAGCGACGCCCGCCAGCACGGCGCCCGGCGTGTCGCGCAATGCAGCGGCGAAGGCGCGGGCGATTTTTCCAGTGCTGAAAATACCCCAACGGATGGCACTCATGACTCTCTCCTTTTCGGGCGGAATACGGTGGCGTCGGCATAGAAGGCAGCGTCCTGATCCTCCCACCAGCCAGGCACGCCCAGCACAGGAAGTGGCGTAAAGGCGGACGTCGTCAGCTCCTGTGCCTTCAATTCTTCCGCGACGACGGTGTCGATCCATTCCCGGCGCGCGTCGAACGGCGCCGCAAAGAATCCACTATCGGCATAGGCCACGCGCACGTGCGCCGTGATGGCCTTGCGGGGATGGACCAGCTTTTCCATCAGCGCATGGCCGAAGGTCCAGACCTGGGCGCGCGGGCCGAAATCGGCGCGGCGCGCCACCAGCGCCTGCCGCCAGTCGTGCGCTCGCAAGGATTCTGCCAGGGCGCGGCCGTTCGCGTCGTCCGCAACGACCAGCAGGGCGGCGTTCTCGTCGAAGATGGTGGCCGCGTCGCGCGCCGGGCCGCGCGACTTGCCGACGCCGTCGCGGGCGATCTGCGCGGCCTGCAGGGCGTTCAACTGGCGTTTGATGCGCGGGAAGGTGAGCCAGACCAGCGCGTTGAAAAAGTCGTGCAGGTTCTCGCGCGTGGGCACGCGGCCGGTGGCGCCGATATGCGCCTCGTAGGCGACGCCGGCCGGCAGTTCGGCCTGGGGAATGAAGCGCAGGGGCCGGCCGCCGGCGTTGGTCAGGTTCTGCGCGGCGGCGGCGGCATCGAGGGCCGCCAGGACCGGGCCATCGGGCAGGCGCGCGTGCGCGGGACGCACGGCGTCATACCAGGGACGGCTCCAGTCGATCGGTTCCAGCTCAGGCCACCTTCCAGCCGATTTCCTCGCCGGCGTTGAGGGGAGCCAGCGCGGTGTCGCCGAAGGGAACGGTGGCGGGCAGCGTCCAACGTTCGCGCTTGATGGTGATCGTGCCTTCGTTGCGCGGCAGGCCGTAGAAGGCCGGGCCATTGAAGCTGGCGAAGGCTTCGAGCTTGTCCAGCGCACCGGCGCGGGCGAAGGCTTCGGCGTACATCTCCATCGCGTGCAGGGCCGTGTAGCAGCCCGCGCAGCCGCAGGACGCCTCCTTGGCGCCGATGGCGTGCGGCGCGGAGTCGGTGCCGAGGAAGAAGCGCTCGTCGCCGCTCGTCGCCGCGGTCACCAGCGCCAGCCGGTGCTCTTCGCGCTTGAGGATCGGCAGGCAGTAGTAGTGCGGGCGGACTCCGCCGCGGAAAATCTCGTTGCGGTTGTACAGCAGATGGTGGGCGGTGATGGTGGCGCCGATCGGGCCGTCCGCCTCCGCCACGTACTGGGCGGCGTCCTTGGTGGTGATGTGCTCGAACACCACCGGCAGCGCCGGGAAGTCGCGGCGTAGCGGGCGCATCACGCGTTCGATGAACACGGCTTCGCGGTCGAACACGTCCACGTCCGGGTCGGTCACTTCGCCGTGCACGAGGAGCGGCAGGTCCAGGTCCTGCATCGCCTCCAGCGCCTTGGCGCAGCGCGCCAGGTCGGTCACACCGGCGTCCGAATTGGTGGTGGCGCCGGCCGGGTACAGCTTGACGCCGTGGATGAAGCCGGAATCGACGGCCCGGCGGATTTCGTCGGCCGGCGTGTTGTCGGTCAGGTACAGCGTCATGAGCGGCTCGAAGTCGCTCCCCGCGGGCAGGGTGGCCTTGACCCGCGCGCGGTAGGCGGCGGCGGCTTCGGTCGTGGTGACCGGCGGTTTCAGGTTCGGCATGACGATCGCGCGGCCGAACTGGCGCGCGGTATGCGGCAGTACGCTGGCCAGGGCGGCGCCGTCGCGCAGGTGCAGGTGCCAGTCGTCCGGACGGGTGATCGTCAGGCTGTCGGGGAGTTCGAAATTACTCATGGATGCCTCTTGGTCGAAGCATCTATTTTACCGCTTTCAGTGGATGATCCGCGCCAGGAACTCCTTGGCCCGCGGCGACGCGGGGGCGGTGAAGAAAGCGTCCTTCGGGCTGTCCTCGACGATGCGGCCGTGGTCCATGAAGACGATGCGGTCGGCCACCTTGCGCGCGAAGCCCATCTCGTGGGTCACCACCATCATGGTCATGCCCTCCTGGGCCAGGCCGACCATCACGTCCAGCACCTCGTTGATCATTTCCGGGTCGAGCGCGGAAGTGGGTTCGTCGAACAGCATGGCCACCGGGTCCATCGCCAGCGCGCGGGCGATGGCCACGCGCTGCTGCTGGCCGCCGGAGAGCTGGG
>DASRUW010000359.1:0-4796 GCA_035655255.1 Telluria sp.
GTCGCGCGCGGCGCGGTGGCTCGCTTCCAGCGCGGCCCACACGGCGAAGCGCTCGCACAGTTCACCGAAAAATTGCGTAAGGTCGGCGGCGTTCCAATGTTCGCGCAGGACCGTCTCCGTTTCGAGGCCGATGTCGAAGTACACCAATGCCAGTTCGATATCGGCCAGCCCCAGCTTCTGGCACAGCATGTGGCCGTACACGCGCGCCTGCGCCCAGTGCAGGTGCCGGTGGTTGTCCGGCACCCGGGACAAATCACCCCGGTGGGTCTTGATCTCCTCCAGCCGGTTGGCGTCGGGATCGTAGCCGTCTGCGCGGCCGCGCACACACAAGGGGCCGTGTTCGGCGCTGAGCGTGATTTCGCTCTGGTAGCGCGGGCCGCGCCGCCCCGCCACGCACTGGTGGCCGGCGATGCCCTCCTGTGCGGTGGGCGAAGGAGTGAAGCGGGCGTCGAGATCGCCCCGCTTGGCCGTGAACTCGCACAGCGTGCGCACCGCGACGTCGTATTTCAGGTCCATTGCAGGTAGCACACCGAGACCGGCATGTCGTGGGTCGCGCAGTAGTCGATCCAGCGCAGCTGGTTGTCCTGCAGGCGGTCGCCCGGTCCCTTCACTTCGATCATCCGGTAGCGGCGCTCGTTCGGCCAGAACTGGATCAGGTCGGGGAAACCGCTGCGGTTGGCCTTGATGTCGGCGAGGATGCGTTCGAAGGCGCGGCGCAGGTGCAGCGGCGGAATGCAGTCCAGGGCCAGCGACAGCAGGTCCTCCGGCAGATAGTCCCAGGTGACGAAAGGCGACTGGATGCCGTGCTTGTCCGCATAGTTGCGGCGGATGGTGGCGCGGTAGTCGTCCGAATCCAGTTGCGCGAAGCAGGCGCCAAAGGCTTGGGCGCGGCGCGGGTAGAAGTCCGCGCTGTACAGGTCCGCCGGTGCGTGATGGAAGGGATGGAAAAACGCGCCGGGAATGGAGAGGAACACGGCCTGCCAGCACAGGAGGCCGAACAGGCCGTTGATCAGGGTGTTCTCGACGTAGAAGACCGGCGCCGCGTCGTCGTGCAGGTGGTCGCGCACCACGCCCTCCACCCACCAGTCGTCCTCGGGCATGGGCAGGTTCAAGTCCATGCGTTCCACCCGCGCGCGCGGCGCGGCGGCCTTGGGCAGGCCAAGCTTGCGCTGCAGGCGCGGCGCGATGCGCAGCAGATGCTGGCGCTCGGCGTCGCTTTCCGGCTGCGCGAGCGCTTCGGCGAGGAGCTGGTGGGCGGCGCCGTACTGCGCGTCCTTTTCCAGCACGCGCACGGCGCGGGCGCGCGCACCCGGGAAGCGGCAATCGCGGTACAGGGCGTAGGCATTGGGCCAGTCGCGCAGCTTCTCGTAATGCTGCGCGAACTGGAACAGAAGCTTGGCATGCCGTCCGCGCAGCCAGTCGTTGTCGGACAGGTCGGGCGGCAGCTGCGCAAGCACGTCCTCGATCGCCGCGCCCTCGTTGAAACGTTCGCGGCAGGCGTGCAAGGCCAGGTACAGGTCGATGTCGCGCCGGCTGCGGAAAGCGCGGGAGGATTCCGAGAAGTCGACCTGCTCGAAGCGGTAGATGCCCAGTTCCGACAGCACGAATTCGGTCCAGTCCTGGCGCAGGTTGCCGAAGAAGATGAGGCGCAGGCGGTCGCACAGCGGCTTGACCTTGATCCGGTACGTGTCGTCCGCGCCGTCCTGGCGCCAGGCTGAATAGCGGCGTGGTTCGCCGTACGCCGCCCGTAACGCTTCCAGCTGCTCCTGCTTGCGCGTGCCGCGCTCGTGGGCCGACAGACGGAACACGCCGGCCAGTTCGGCCTTGGTCAGGAGGTCGAACAGCTCGTCGAGGCTGACCACCGGATCGTGCTCGACCCAGGCGGTGTCCAGCAGCGGCCCGGCGGCCGCCAGCGGGCAGCCGATCTCGGCGTACTGCAGGCGGCTGGCCCGGAAGACCTCGCCCTTGCGCATCACCATGCGGACGAACAGCGCCCGCGCCGCCTGGGGGAGGGCGGGAAAACTGCGCAGGAAGGCCAGTTCGTCTTCCGCCAGCAGGTCGGCGTAGCGGGTGCCGATCCATTCGAGCACCCGGTGGAAGTTGTCCAGGTAGTAGAACGGATTGTCGAGTTGTCGATTCATGACGCGATTACTGTGAATTTGTACAGTATATCGCGTCCCGGCCTCATTCCGGTGGACTGGACGCGGCTTTCCGCAAGGCCGTGATCAAGTCGACATCAGGGTCGGCTTCGGCGCTCGCGGGAGCGGCCGGTGCGGCGGGCGGGGCCGGAGCGCGGGCCCTCCTAGCGCGCGGCGGGGGCGGCGCCGGCCGCGGCGAGGCAGGCGTCGCCGCAGCCGGCGCAGTCCAGCCCACGCCCGCGCGCGCCACCGCCAGCACCGCCGGAATCGGCGAACTCTCCGCAACGCTGCTCGCGCCGCCGGGCGATTCGAAGACGACGAGCGGCTTTTTTGAGACCGGCTCCAGTTGTGCGAGGGGCTGGGGCGGCGCCTTGGGCAGCGGGTGGACCGTGTGCGCATTGGTCCAGGCCAGCCAGATCAGGAGCAGCAGGAGGAAGCCCGCCACCGCCAGGCCCGTCGCCAGCCAGCGCGGATCGAGCGCGGCGCCGCGCCGTTCGAGGCGTCCGAGGATGCGGCTGGCCGGTTCCTGGGCAGCACGGTGGGCTCCCAGCAAGTCAGGACGAGCGCTCCGTTGATGCAGGTCTGAAGTGCGTTCCATGTTGCTCCTAAGATAGAAGTCTCGCGAGTCTTCGATTACAGCCAAAGCGCGCGCCGCCATGCTGATCTACATCGCACTTCTGTATTTTTTCCTGGTCTGTGCCGGCAGCTGGCTGCTCGTGTACCGGCGCGGGGCGACGTGGCTGGCGCGCTCGCGCCTGGCGCGCGCGGCGGTGCGGCGGCGCAGCCTGACCGCCTTGGTGGCCGGACTGGTGGCATTTCCTCCGCTGGTGGTCCTGCTGCTGGGCGACGCCGTCGAGTTGCCGGGGTACGGCGAACGCGGCCGTCCGCCCGATCCGCTGGTAGCGGCCTTGCTGCGCGGTGAGCACCTGGTGCCGCCCGATCCGCTTCCGCCGCTGGCCTTCAGCACGGTAGAAGTGGAACAGTTGCGGCCCCAGCTCGCATCCGCCAGCCGCAACTGGACGCTGCTGGATCCGGAGTATCACCAGCGCCTGCTGGTTGCTTTCCGCATCATGCGCGAGCGCTATGGCTACGAGATGGCACTGCTGGAGGGCTATCGCAGTCCGGCGCGCCAGGACGAGCTCGCCCGCCAGGGGCAGGGCGTCACCAACGCGAAAGCCTGGCAGAGCTATCACCAGTACGGCCTAGCCGCCGACTGTGCGTTCTGGCGCGACGGCAAGCTGGTGATTTCGGAAAAGGACCCGTGGGCCATGCGCGGCTACCTCCTTTACGGCGAGGTCGCCGAATCGCTGGGCCTGACCTGGGGCGGGCGCTGGAAACTGATGGATCTCGGCCACACGGAGCTGCGCGGACGGCGGCTTGCGACGCCTCAAGCGCGGCGAAGTTGAACGGTGCAAACATTTCCCGTCGTTCACGACTTTGGAAAGACGAGCATGCACCGACTTGCGGAAGTCCTGACGCCGCGCCGCCTGCTGGCCGCGCTGGCGGTCGCCTTGCTGTTGTGCATGGCGTTGGCGCTTTGGGAGTGGCGCTTGCTCTGGTTCGCGCTCTATCTCGGACTGCTGCTGGCGGCCGGCGCGGCGTGGTGGGGCTGGCGGACCTGGCGCCGGCGTGCGGGCGCGCAGTTGGCCGAGGCGGTCGCGCCGAGTCACGATCCGTCCGCCGAAGTGGCGGCGCTGCGCACGGCGATCCAGGAAGCGGTGGCCACGATCAAGACGTCCAAGCTTGGCCTGGCGCGTGGCGCGGCAGCGCTGTACGAGCTGCCCTGGTACATGATCATCGGCCACCCGTCGGCGGGCAAGAGCAGCGCCATCGCCAGCTCCGGCCTGCAGTTCCCGCTGCCCGGCCGCCAAGCCCGCCATGGCGCCGGCGGCACGCGCCACTGCGACTGGTTCTTCACCACCGAAGGCATCCTGCTCGATACCGCCGGGCGGTACGCGGTGGAGGAGCGCGACCGCGAGGAATGGTTCCGCTTTCTCGGCCTGCTGCGGCGTCATCGGCGGCGCGCGCCGATCAACGGCATCATCATCGCGGCCAGCGTCGGCGACCTGCTCGAAGGCCCGCCCCAGAAGAACCTCGACCTGGCGCGCGAGCTGCGCACCCGAATCCAGGAACTGACCGAGCGGCTCGGCGTGCACGCGCCCGTGTATGTCCTGTTCACGAAAGTCGACCTGGTGGCCGGCTTCGGTGACCTGTTCCACGATAGCGAACCGGCCGAGCGCGATCGCATCTGGGGCGCCACCATCCGCTACAACCGCCGGCGCACGCACCAGGACGTGCTGGGCTTCTTCGACGCGCGTTTCGACGAGCTGCACCAGGGCGTACAGGAACTGAGCCTCGCCGCCCTGGGTGCGGACGCGCAGGCACGCGCCGGTGTGTTCACGTTTCCGCTTGAATTCGCCGCACTCAAACCGGTGCTGCGCGGATTTCTCGCCACGCTGTTCGAAGAGAACACCTACCAGTTCCGCCCCGTCTTCCGCGGCTTTTACTTCACCAGCGCGCTGCAGGAGGGAGCGCGCCATTGCGCCGCTTCGGATCGCGTGGCGCAGCGCTTCGGCCTGAAGCTGGAGCAGGCGCCGGAAGCGGCGCCGCCGCAACTGGGCTACTTCTTGCGCGACCTGTTCCGGCAGGTGATCTTCG
>DASRUW010000360.1:0-5378 GCA_035655255.1 Telluria sp.
GGGCAGCAGTCTGCTCACCGACCACATCCACGCCTTCGGCGAGGCCATGCGCCACGTGCGCGCCAAGAAGCCGTTCGCGGTCGACGCCTGGGTGGTGTTGCCCGATCATGTGCACGCGATCTGGACCCTGCCCGAGGGCGACGACGATTACGCCAGCCGCTGGCGCGGAGTCAAGATCGGCTTCACCAAGGGCGTGCACAAGGCCCTCGGACATGAGCCCGGCCTGATCTGGGAGCCGCTGTTCCTGTCGCGCCCGGTGCGCGGCGAGCAGGAGCATCTCGAGCTGACCGACTACATCCACCAGAACCCCGTACGGCACGCGCTGTGCCGGGAAGCGGTCGACTGGCTGTGGTCGTCCATCCACCGCATCCCGCCACCCCCGCCCCCGCCCCAGAAACGCAAAAAGGGCCCGCAGGCCCTTTCCCTTCGCGGCGGTATCGCTTAGAAGTTGTACTTGGCGGCAACCGTCCAGACGTTCGGCTTCGGACCGAAATCCTTGTTCTTGCCATAGCGCTCGTATTCCATCGTGAACGCGACATTCTTGTTCAGCTTGTACTCGCCGCCGACGGCCAGGTAGCCCTCGGTGTTGTTGTCCGAGCGGCCGGTCGACTCGATCTTGGTCTGGGCGATGCCGAGCTTGCCGAACACGTTGAACTGCTCGTTCAGCGGGGCGGTGGCTTTGCCTGCCAGATAGGTCGAGTGGCCCCCGTGGCTCACCGTATTGGTCGTGGTGCCGGTGGTGTAGGTGGTGTTGGCGTTACGGAAGTCCGTGTAGCCGAGTTCCACGCCCAGGGTCTGGTCGAAGTCGTAACCGCCGAAGATCTTGCCGGAAGCGCGATAGCCGTCGTCCGAGACGTTGGTGGCGCCGGCCGGAGCGGAGTAGTTGCGGCTGGCGGTGGCGATACCGACACCCACGTAAGGGCCTTCAGCGTGGGCGGCGGACATGGCGGAGGCACCGGCGATCAGGGCAAAAATCAGTTTCTTCATGGTTGTTCCTTTATGTTGTTGAACCGGGACATCTTGCTGGTTCGCAATTGCTCGGAATCGCGAGGTTTCCAAGATAGCAGCGTCAAAGAGGCAAGTCCGTGCCGAAACCGTAAGAACTGTAATCAAATGTAAGGACAGCCGAGCGAAACTGACCGGCGGTTCAATAACAAATACGCAGAAATTGCGCGAAGATCAGATAATTTTGCGGAAGGTTAGATTCAACCTGGGCCCCAGCGGCCGTGCGCTTTTTTTGATCCCGTGCACCCAGTGATGTTGCGTCTTTCCCGCCATCAGGAGCAGGCTGCCGCTGGCCAAGGGCAGCTGCAGCTGCTCCCCGCTGCGCTTGTGACGCAGGACGAAGGGCCGAACCTGCCCAAAACTGACCGAGGCGATGGCCGGCTCCGGACCCAGCTCCGGCTCATCGTCGCTGTGCATGCCCATGCTGTCGCGCCCGTCGCGGTAGTAGTTCAGCAGGACGCTGTTGAATTCGCGGCCGGTGACCCCTTCCACCGCGCGCCGGATTTCCGCCAGCAGCGGGGTCCAGGGTTCGGGATGCAGGGTCAGGCCGGAATAGGTATAGGAACGGTCGCCGTGCCAGGCTGTCAGCCGCGGCTGCAGATGCTGGCGCCCGAACACGGTGATGGACTCGGCGCGCCATGCCGTTTCAGCCAGCAGCCGGGCCAGCACCTCGGCCGGTTCCCATGGCAGGGACAGGCGTTCCAGATAGTAGAGTTCGCCATCGGCCAGCGGAATCGGAGACAGCGTGGCGCTTGACGCAAACAGGTCCATTGCAGAAAATGAAACTCCCAACCAGCCACCATTCTCGCATGGACAAACGCCGCTTTCTCGCCGCCGGCGCCGCCACGGCCGCCACGCCTCTCCTCGCCTCGGCCCGCAGTCCGATCCTGCGCGGCCCGGCCCTGCTGACGCTGACCGGCGCCATCGCCCAGGCCAACCGCGGTCCGCTCGATCCCGCCCTGGACCAGATGATGCACAAGCACAAGCTCAGTTTCGAGCGCGGGTACACCTTCGACTGGGACGCGCTCACGGCGCTGCCGGCAATGAGCATCCGCCCGGCGCTGGAATACGACGGGAAAGCGCACACCCTGTCCGGCCCGCTGCTGCTGGAGGTGCTGGCGCGCGCCGGCGCCAGGATCAAGGAAGAAACGCAAGTGGTCCTGCGCGCGGTGGACGGCTATGCGGCGACGCTGCCGGCGGCGCAGATCCGCGCGCGCCGCTTCATCGTCGCGACTCACCTGGACGGCAAGGCGATGCCGCTGGGCGGGCTGGGACCGCTATGGGCGGTGTACGAGCCCGAGCGCGTGCCGGACATGGCGGCCAGGCCGCTGGCCGAGCGCTTCGCCCAGTGCCCCTGGGCCCTGTATCACATCGAGGTGCAGTGACTCAGGCGTAGGCTTCCGCCAGAGACATCACGCGCGGCACGATCTTGATGCCGACACTGCCGAACAGGTCGTCGATGGCCTTGAGGTTGGCTTCGCACTCTTCCGCCTTCCAGCCGTTGAACAGGTCGGTGCCGTTCTTCTGGAAGTGCAGGTCGAGCACCTTGCCCTTGTCCTTGTGGGTGTAGGCCTGGCGGTAGGTGTTGTGAAAGCCGAGCTCGGTCAGTCGCGCCAGCACGCCGTTGGGCGGATTGTCCGGATCGGTCGCCATGAAGATCCCGAAGGTCTTTCCCGGCGGCTTGGCCGCGACATCGACTTCATAGATCCCGGGCGCCTTCACCACGGAAGTACTCTTGATAAACAACATAATGGTCTCCTTCTCCCAGCATGTGCGGTAAACGACACGCGCGCCGCGCGGCTCGAGCCTGCGGCTTAGGGGTAAGCCAAATTGGCGATAGTTATTTTTGGTAGCTGCTTACAATCAAGCTTATTGCGGTTTGATGCATTTGTCGATGCATTGATGCATTTTTTTGCAGCAGCTAGCGGGAGCAATCGTTTCGACGGCGCGCCAGGTCCACAGTGGCGGCGGCCAAGGCGGCATAAAGTTGGCCGGTGGGCGCGTCCCAGGCCATCAGAGAACTTTCCTGCCTTGCAACAGTAGCCATGTCGCCACGCGCGATGGGACCGGACAATGCCGCCTCCGGGCCAAGCCGCAATACGTTGGCGAGCGTTTCGACCGCCAGCGGTCCCGCGAGCTCGCGCGCCACGTCCGCCGGTACGCCCGCGGCCTGGTAGGCGCGCAATGCGGCGTCCATGACCGTGACCAGATAATTGGAGGCGAACACCGCGGCCGCATGGTAGACCGTTTTGGCCGCCGCATCGATCGCCACCAGTCGCGCTCCGATGGTTTCGAAGGCGGGCCGCAGCACGGCCAGCGCCGCGGCGTCGCCCTCGATACCGCACCAGGTGCCGCTGAATTGGGCGGCGACGGCCGCCGGATCGGCAAAGCTGCGGATCGGATGGACCGAGGCGACCGCCGCGCCGGCAGCGCGCGCCGCATCTAGCTCCGTCGACGCCTTGGCGCCGCTGCAGTGGAACACCACGGCGCCACGCAAGCGCGGCGCCAGTTCGGCGCAGACGGGCGCGATCGCGTCGTCGCCCACCGCCAGCATCCACACCGCCGCGGGTGGCAGATCGCCCGCGCTGCCCGCGCCGATGAAATCGACCGCCTCCTGCGCGCTCGCGCGCGAGCGGGCCAGCACGCCGCCGATCTCGAACACGCCGGCCTGGGCGAACAGCCTGCCGAGCGTGCGCCCTACGTGGCCCGCGCCGACGATGTTCAGCACCGAAGGCATCAGAAGCCCGATCCTGGCTGGCGCAGATAGTCGGCTTCTTCCGGCGTGGAGGCGCGGCCGAGAATCGGGTTCCGGTGCGGGAAGCGGCCGAAGCGCGCGATCACGCCGCGATGGCGGTGCGCGTAATCGAGGGCGCCTTCGAGACGCGGATCCTCGGCGGCGAGCTGCGTGAACAGCTCGACCGACAGCTCCTGGAGCGCCGCGTCCTCGGCGTGCATGAAGGGCAGATAAGCGAACCAGCGTTCCAGCGGAGCGAGTTCGCGGTCCGCGCCGGAAGCCACCAGCTGGCGCGCCGCGGCCAGCGCCTGCTGGTCGCCCGCGAAGGCGGCCGGCGTATCGCGCCCGGTGTTGCGGGTGAACTGGTCGAGCACGATGATCCGCGCCAGCACGCCGCGGGGGCCGCTTGCGTCCCACTCATGCAACCCGCCGTTGACGGCCTGCTCGACCAACGGGCCGAAACGCGCGCGGATCGCGGCGTCGAACTGCGGGTCCTTGCGGAACCAGACCCCGCGCACCTGGCCCTGCTCGGCGCTGCCCGGTGCGCCGTACCAGAAATCGAGAACTTCCTGCGCTTGCATGTTGCGCCCTCCCGTTCTAGTTGCGCGCGTGGCTCAGCTGGAAGCTGTCCACCCCTTCAATCGATTCCAGTTCCAATGCCAGCCGCGACAAAGGCGCGCCGCTGTGCTTGGACAGGGCCAGCGCGACGAAACGCCATTCCTGCGCGCCGGTCGTGCTGGAAATGGTGAGCGAGCCGCCCGCGATCTCGTAGCCACGCTCGAGCGCCATGGCGCGCAGCTGATCCTCGTGCGGCAGTACGCCCTGCTTGAAACGCAGCGTGATCGCGATGGCATGCCGCGATGGCAGGAATGCTTCAATCCGCGACAGAAAGATCATGATGGCCGCGCTGAAGAAGGCCAGGCCCATCGCCGACAGATAGAAGCCGACGCCGACCAGCACCCCCGTCACCGCCGACGCCCAGATCGACGCCGCCGTCGTCAGGCCGCTGATGTTGAAGCCTTCGCGCATGATGACACCGGCGCCGAGAAAGCCGATGCCGGTGACGATGCCTTGCACGATGCGGGTGGTATCGGCCATCGGGATCATGCCGCCGCCATGGCCGCCGAACCAGAAGCCGGGATAGCCGCCGATGATGGTCAGGGCGCAGGACGCCATGCACACCAGGCCATAAGTCCGCATGCCCGCGGCGCGGCCGTGATAGGAGCGCTCGTAGCCGACCAGCAGCCCGAGGCACATGGCGCCGAGCAGGTTGAGGATGATGAGTCCATTGGTGGCCAGTTCGGCAGCGGCCCAATACGCCGCCAACGATTCATAGTCAGGCATGGCGAGTCCTTTCAGGAGGTTTTTTTCTTATTCAGCTGCTTTTCGAACTCTACGTCCAGTCTGCTGATCTTCTTGAGTTTTTGCGGTCCCAGTTTGTTTACGAAGGCGACGAAGTCGTCCAGCTCCAGCGGCGCGCACAGGGGCGGCTCGCCCGGGCGCTCGCTGATGAAGAACAGCCCTTCCGCCGTGCGCGCCATGGACCAGCCCTTGCTGCCACTGCGCTCCTTGAGGCGGTCCACGGCGGCGCTGGCGCGGGTCGAGCGCGGCGCGGCCATCAGATCGCCTCCGTGCGCTG
>DASRUW010000361.1:0-3885 GCA_035655255.1 Telluria sp.
AACCCGTTCGCGCGCGAAGCGAAGGACAAGAAGCCGCGCATCCTCACCATCACCCAGTCGACCTACGACGGCGTGGTGTACAACGTCGAGACCCTGCGCGAAATGCTGGACGGGAAGATCGACACCCTGCACTTCGACGAAGCCTGGCTGCCGCACGCCGCCTTCCACGACTTCTACAAGAACATGCACGCCATCGGCAAGGACCGTCCGCGCCCGAAGGAGTCGCTCATCTTCGCCACGCAGTCCACGCACAAGCTGCTGGCCGGCCTGTCGCAGGCCTCGCAGGTGCTGGTGCGCGAGTCGGAGACGGTCAAGCTGGACCAGGACGCCTTCAACGAGGCCTACCTGATGCACACCTCGACCTCGCCGCAGTACTCCATCATCGCCTCGTGCGACGTGGCCGCGGCCATGATGGAAGCGCCGGGCGGCACCGCGCTGGTGGAGGAATCCATCCTCGAAGCGCTCGACTTCCGCCGCGCCATGCGCAAGGTCGACGAGGAATGGGGCTCGGAATCGTGGTGGTTCCAAGTCTGGGGTCCGGACAAGTTCGCCGACGAAGGCATCGGCGACCGCGAAGACTGGATGATCCGCGCGGAGGATTCGTGGCACGGCTTCGGCAAGCTGGCGCCGGGCTTCAACATGCTCGACCCGATCAAGGCGACCATCGTCACGCCGGGCCTGGACATCAACGGCGAATTCGCCGCTTCCGGCATCCCGGCGTCGATCGTCACCAAGTACCTGGCCGAGCATGGCGTGATCATCGAGAAGTGCGGGCTGTACTCGTTCTTCATCATGTTCACCATCGGCATCACCAAGGGCCGCTGGAACACGTTGGTGGCCGCGCTCCAGCAGTTCAAGGACGACTACGACAAGAACCAGCCGATCTGGCGCGTGATGCCCGAATTCGCCGCCGCCAATCCGGTGTACGAGGCGTCGGGCCTGCGTGACCTGTGCCAGCTGATCCACGAGAGCTACAAGGCCTACGACGTGGCGCGCCTGACGACGGAGATGTATCTGTCCGACATGGTGCCCGCGATGAAGCCGTCCGACGCCTTCGCGAAGATGGCGCACCGGGAGATCGAACGCGTGCCGATCGACGAGCTGGAAGGCCGCATCACCGCCATCCTGCTCACGCCCTACCCGCCGGGCATTCCGCTGCTGATTCCGGGCGAGCGCTTCAACAAGACCATCGTCGACTACCTGCGCTTCGCGCGCGACTTCAACGAGCGCTTCCCCGGCTTCGAGACCGACGTGCACGGCCTGGTCAAGCGCGAGGTCAACGGCAAGCTCGGCTACTTCGTCGACTGCGTGAAGCAGTAGGGATGCGCGCGCAAGGCGCGGCCCAGGTCATCCCCGCGCAAGCGGGGACCCCTGCGCGCTTGAAATCTGAATGCAGGGCGTGCCGCCCAAGCGCATGAACGTCCTGTTCATCCACCCGAACTTCCCGGCGCAATTCGTCCATCATGCCGCCGCGCTGGCGGCCGATCCGGCGCACCGCGTCGTCGCCCTGTCCATGCACGGCGCACCCGCCCCCGCGGGCGTCGAGGTGTGTTCCTACCGCCCGGCCACAGGCCAGGCTTCGCCGCAGCTCGCGCACGCGCATGGCTGCGCGGCGGCCTGCGCGGCACTCAAGGCCGAGGGCTTCGTGCCGGATGCCGTGGCCGCGCATACCGGCTGGGGCGACGCCATGTTCGTCAAGGATGTCTTCCCCGCCGCGCGCCTGATCGCCTACGCCGAATTCTTCTACGATCCGGACGGGCCGGACGCCACCTTCGATCCAGCGGCGCCGCCGATGACCGCGGCCCTGCGCGCCGCCCTTGCGGCCCGCAACGCGCCCGTCCTGCACACCCTCGAGCGCGCCGACGTCGCCATCAGCCCGACCGCATGGCAGCGCAGCCTGTTCCCCGCGCCCCTGCGCGAGCGCATGCAGGTGCTGCACGACGGGATCGACCTGCAGCGGCTGGTGCATCGCCCCGACATATCGTTGACTTTATCAACCAATTCAGGCGAACTGACGCTGCGTCCGGGCGACGAAATGCTGACCTACGTCGCCCGCAACCTGGAGCCGGTGCGCGGCTTCCCCACCTTCATGCGCGCCCTGCCCGCCGTGCTGCGCGCCCGGCCGCGGGCGCGGGTGGTGATCGCAGGCGGCGACGGCAACAGCTACAGCTATCCCGCGCCGGCCGGAAAAAGCTGGCGCGCGGCGTTGCTGGAGGAAGTCGGAGGACAGCTGGACCTGGGCCGCGTGCATTTCACGGGGGTCCTCCCGTACCGCCACTATGCCGCGCTGCTGGCCGTGTCGAAGGTTCACGCCTATCTGACGACGCCCTTCGTTCTGTCGTGGTCGTTCCTGGAAGCGGCCATGAGCGGCCTGCCGGTGGTGGCGTCGGCCACCGCACCGGTGCTGGAATTCGCCGGACGGCTCGGCGTCGGGACGGTGGGTTTTTTCGATCACGGCGCCCTGGCGGACGCGCTCGTCGAACGGCTGGCGCGGCCCGCGCAGCCGCACGTGCCGCGGACGCTCGAGGAACTGGATAGCCGGTTCTGCGCCGCCGCTTTCGCCAGACTGCTCAGGCCTTGGGGAGAGTGACGCCGTGCTGGCCCTGGTATTTGCCGCCGCGGTCCTTGTACGAGGTCTCGCAGATCTCGTCGCTTTCGAAGAACAGCACCTGGGCGCAGCCTTCACCGGCGTAGATCTTGGCCGGTAGCGGCGTGGTGTTGGAGAACTCCAGCGTCACATAGCCTTCCCACTCCGGTTCGAACGGGGTCACGTTGACGATGATGCCGCAACGCGCGTAGGTCGATTTACCCAGGCAGACCGTCAGCACATTGCGCGGAATGCGGAAGTACTCGATGGTGCGCGCCAGCGCGAACGAGTTCGGCGGGATGATGCACACGTCGCTCTTCACGTCCACGAAGGAATTCGAATCGAAGTTCTTCGGGTCCACGATGGTGCTGTTGATGTTCGTGAACACCTTGAATTCGTTGGCGCAGCGGATGTCGTATCCATAGGACGACGTGCCGAACGAGATGACGCGTTTGCCGTCCACCTCGCGCACCTGGCCCGGTTCGAACGGTTCGATCATGCCGTGGCTCTCGGCCATGCGCCGGATCCATTTGTCGCTCTTGATGCTCATTGTCGGAACTGGGAAGTGGTGTAAATTCCGGCGATTTTACGCCAAAAGCAGGCGCTCGACCATCTCGCGAGTCGCCTTGGCGGCCAGCTCCGGATTCTCCATCGGGAACAGGTGGCCGCCCGGCAGCTGCACGAAGTTCGGCCCCACCAGCGCCCGCGTGGCGGCCAGCCCGGCCTGCCGGCACTCGAAGGAGTCGACGCCGCCCACGAAGCCGATCGGGCGCGGATAGCGCTCCCGCAGCAGAATGCCCAGGTGGTGCGGCAAGGTGCGGTAGATCTCGGTCTCGACCTCGCGCCGGAAGCGCAGCTGCACCCCGTCGGGATGTTCCACCAGGCCGTTATCGAGGTAGTCGTGCAGTACGCCGGGCGCCCAGGCGGCAAACATCGGCTTGCTGGCGAAGTGCTGGTAGGCGGCTTCCTTGTCCGGCCACACGTTGCGGCGGCGCGCGGAGAATTTGGCGGGCGTGTAGCGGTCGGCGAAGCTGCGGTACTTCACCGTCCGCCAGAACATGGCGCGCCAGCCCGCCACCACGGGCGAATCGAGCATCACCACGCAACGGACCAGGTCCGGGCGCTTCTTCCCGGCCATCATGCTCAGCATGCCGCCAAGCGAATGGCCGACCAGGATCACCGGCTCCGGGTACTGCTCCAACTGGACGATCAGCTCCTCGCGCAGCAAGCGCCAGCCGTCGTCGACCGGAAAGGCAGGGTCGTGCCCGTGCATTTCGAGCGCCCGCACGTCGAAGGTG
>DASRUW010000362.1:0-8629 GCA_035655255.1 Telluria sp.
GCGTCAATGTGTTTGAGGACGAAGGACGTCAGCCGCGCGTCCTGGCGTGCCAGCAGCGTCAACATGCGAAGCGTCTTCCAGCGGTCGACCAACAAGCGGGCAACGGCTTCGGAAAAACCTTCGGCAATGCTGCCATCGTCGCAATGACTGAAGCGCCGCCGCGCTTGATCGAGCGCGGCCCACGATTCGAGACGGTCCACTGCTGCCTGCGCGCGCTCCGCTTGTTGCGGAGTGCATTCCCCGGCGTGCACGGTCCAAGCAAATGCCATTAGCATTATCGGAACAACTACCGCCCGCCGGATCACCGCGCCCCCTGCCTTTGTTTGACGCCCGCCTGCAGCGGCCGGCCATTCAGCCTTTTCGATGCCGCATGTGCGCGCCAGGCGGAATTGTTCTGAACCTCGATGATCGAGAGCGGGTGTTCCTTCATGTACTGGCGGAGTTGAAGCATCGCGTCATCGCTTGTACGAATGCATCCCATCGTGGGGTGCTGGGGGCCAGGCAGGATCTTCGAAGCGGAGCGACCGGAATGCACGCCGATGCCAGGGTGACCGGGGACACAAAATCGGATGATGCCGTACAAGCCGTAAGGACCGTTCGCGCTCGCACGATGGGGAAATGGCGCCGCTCGATCCTGGATAACATAGCGACGATTGGGAACAAACCTAAGCGTCGCATGCCGGTCCACGTTGTTATAAGCTTCCCATGAGGCTATCCGCTTCCCTTCATCGTCAAGCAGCGTCAGTATGTGTGCGTGACCGTCAAACAGCAGCTTCGCCATGCCCAGGCTCCTTGGTCGCGTGCGATAGCACGAAGTGCCAAGGTTAAGGCAAGAGAGGAACCGTCAAGTTGAACCAAAGCAAAGACTCCTTCGCCTTGGTCCGAACGTGCCCGGCTCCGGTCCGGTTGTCTTGCTCAGGGCCCATCGAATACTTGTTCAACAACCAAGTTGCGCGTGGGGGGAACCCATGGCAGGTCGTTGGTGGCAAGCACACGCTGTGTCGGCAACGCAGGCAGTCATCGATTCCCGCCTGCGCAGGGAATGACGGGGCGGGCGAAAAGGAAAAGCGTAGCGTCTTCCGCCGGTGAGGATCAGGCGTGACGCCTGCGGCGGAAGGCGCTCCGGTTTTCCCTCAGTCGTCCGCGTCGCCCTGCATCGCCTTGCGGATCGCGGACTGCGAGAAGCCGCGCTGGAGCAGGAAACGGGTCTGCCGGGCGCGCTCGGCGGGGTCGCTGGCCACGGTGCCGAACTTGCGGCGCCAGACCGCACAGGCGCGCGCCGTTTCGTCCTCGGCCAGGCCGGCCTTGATGACGTCGAGCGCCGCCCCGCTCACGCCGTGCGTCTGCAGCTCGGCCAGGATGCGGCTGTTGCCGTAGCGCGCGGCCTTGCGGTGGATGAGGGATTCGGAGAAGCGTTCCTGCGACAGCCAGTTGTTCTTCTCCAGGAAGTCGAGCAGGGACTCGACATCCTCCCCGTCCTCCGCATAGCGGGCCAGCTTGCGGCCCAGCTCGAGCCGGCTGTGCTCGCGCTGCGACAAGAAGCGCAGTGCGCGTGCCTTCAAGCTCAGTTGCTGGGCCATGGGGAACACCGGGGAACCTTAGTCGACGGCCTTCAGCTTGGCCGCACGGGCCGGCTCTTCCCCGGCGATCGGCGGCAGCTCGCGCACGCCCAGCGCCACGCGGACCTTGTTCTCGATCTCACGCGCCAGGGCCGGATGCTCCTTGAGATAGATGCGGGCGTTGTCCTTGCCCTGGCCGATGCGCTCGCCTTCGTAGCTGTACCAGGAGCCGGACTTCTCGACCACCTTGTGCTCGGAACCCAGGTCCAGGATCTCGCCTTCGCGCGACGTGCCTTCCCCATACAGGATGTCGAAGTGGGCTTCCTTGAACGGCGGGGCGATCTTGTTCTTGACGACCTTGACCTTGGTTTCGTTGCCGATCACCTCGTCGCCGGACTTGATCGAGCCGGTGCGGCGGATGTCCAGGCGCACGGAGGCGTAGAACTTGAGCGCGTTGCCGCCGGTGGTGGTCTCGGGCGAACCGAACATCACGCCGATCTTCATGCGGATCTGGTTGATGAAGATGACCAGGGTGTTGGTGCGGTTGATGGTGCCGGTCAGCTTGCGCAGGGCCTGCGACATCAGGCGGGCCTGCAGGCCGGGCAGGGCGTCGCCCATGTCGCCTTCGATCTCGGCGCGCGGCGTCAGCGCGGCCACCGAGTCGATCACGATCAGGTCCACCGAGCCGGAACGCACCAGGGCGTCCGTGATCTCGAGCGCCTGTTCGCCGGTGTCCGGCTGGGAGATGAGCAGCTCGGACAGGTTGATGCCGAGTTTCTGGGCGTAGGTCACGTCGAGCGCGTGCTCGGCGTCGATGAAGGCGCAGGTGCCGCCCATTTTCTGCATCTGGGCGATGGTCTGCAGGGTCAGGGTGGTCTTGCCCGAGGATTCAGGGCCGTAGATCTCGACCACGCGGCCGCGCGGCAGGCCGCCCACGCCCAGCGCGATGTCCAGGCCCAGCGAGCCGGTCGAGACGGTCTGCACCTCTTCCACGGGGGCGGAGGCGTCCAGGCGCATCACCGAGCCCTTGCCGAACTGCTTTTCGATCTGTGCCAGCGCGGCGGCCAGCGCCTTGGCTTTCTCCGGAGCGGGAACCGCCGATTTCTTGTCGTCCATGTTGTGCTTTCAGTCAGGTTGGCGCGGGGTGATTGCGTTACGTGCCACTACTGTATAAAAAAACAGTAGTCTTTGCAAGCGCATTTTCACGACTGTTGAAATACGTCAGAATAAGTGCATGCGTATTTTACTTGCCGAAGACGATAGCGTTCTGGCCGACGGCCTGACCCGGTCCCTGCGCCAGTCCGGCTATGCGATCGACGCCGTGCGCAACGGCCAGGAGGCCGACACGGCCCTGTCGACCCAGGAATTCGACCTCCTGATCCTGGACCTGGGCCTGCCCAAGATGTCGGGCCTGGAGGTCTTGCGCCGCCTGCGCGCGCGCGGCTCGATGCTGCCGGTGCTGATCCTGACCGCCGCCGACTCGGTGGAGCAGCGCGTCCAGGGCCTGGACCTGGGCGCGGACGACTACATGGCCAAGCCCTTCGCGCTGTCCGAGCTGGAGGCGCGGGTGCGCGCCCTGACCCGGCGCGGCCAGGGCGGCGGCTCGACCACCGTGCGCCACGGGCCTCTGGTATACGACCAGGTCGGGCGCAGCGCCTATATCAACGACCAGATGCTCGACCTGTCGGCGCGCGAACTGGGCCTGCTGGAAGTGCTGCTGGCCCGCACCGGGCGCCTGGTGTCGAAGGAGCAGCTGGTCGACCACCTGTGCGAGTGGGGCGAGGAAGTGTCGAACAACGCCATCGAGGTCTACGTGCACCGCCTGCGCAAGAAGATCGAGGTGGGCGGCATCCGCATCGCCACCGTGCGCGGCCTGGGCTACTGCCTCGAAAAATTCAGCGAACCCGCACCCAAGTGAACGACCGCGACGCCGGCCTCGAAGGCGCGCCCGCACCGGCCCCGCCCCTGCTGTACGAGCCGCCGGCCGCGGAACCCGAGGAGCACATCCAGCACTCGCTGTTCGGCGAGATCCTCGACTGGATGCTGGCCCCCCTGCTGCTGCTCTGGCCGATGAGCATCGCGATCACCTATCTGGTGGCCAAGTCGATCGCCAACCAGCCCTTCGACCGCGCGCTGGAGGACAGCGTGACCGTGCTGGCGCAGCAGGTGCAGGAAGTGAATGGCCGGCCGGTGGCGCGCCTGCCGGGCAGCGCGCGCGACATCCTGCGCGCCGACGACACCGACAGCGTCTACTTCCAGATCGTGAGCCCGCGCGGCCAGGTGCTCGACGGCGACCGCGACCTGCCCGCCCCGCTCGACCCGGACAGCTACCGCACCGGCGTGGTCAACCTGCGCAACGACACCGTGCACGGCACCCAGGTGCGGGTCGCCTTCAGCTACGTGAACCTGGACCCGGCGCAGCCGAACGCCAGCGCCCGCCCGGCCCTGGTGCAGGTGGCCGAGACCCTGGGCAAGCGCGGCCAGCTGGCCAACGAGATCATCAAGGGCGTGATCCTGCCGCAGTTCATCCTGCTGCCGATCGTGCTGGCCCTGGTCTGGTTCGCGCTGGCGCGCGGCCTGTCGCCGCTGGCCGAGCTGCAGGACCGGATCCGCGCGCGCCGCCCGGACGACCTGTCCCCGATCGACGCGCGCCAGGTGCCGGAGGAGATCTCGCCCCTGGTCGGCTCGCTCAACGACATGCTCGAGCGCCTGTCCCAGACCATCGACATCCAGAAGCGCTTCATCGCCGACGCCGCGCACCAGATGAAGACCCCGCTGGCGGGCATGCGCATGCAATCCGAGCTGGCCCTGCGCCAGCGCGATCCGAACGAAATCCACCGCTCGCTGGAGCAGCTGGCCAAGAGTTCGGAATCGGCCACCCGCCTGGTGAACCAGCTGCTGGCGCTGGCGCGCGCGGAGAACCAGCCGCAGGCCGGCCTGGCCTTCGAGACCGTGGACCTGGCCGAACTGGCGCGCGACTGCGTGCACGACTGGGTCGGCGCCTCGCTCGCGCAGCGCATCGACCTCGGTTTCGAATCGCCGCCGCACCCGGTCCACATCCACGGCAACGCGCTGATGCTGCGCGAGCTGCTGTCCAACCTGATCGACAACGCCCTGCGCTACACGCCGGCCGGCGGCAGCGTCACGGTACGCGTGCGCGAGGACGACGCCGCGCGCCTGCTGGAAGTGGAGGACACCGGCCCCGGCATCCCCGCCGCCGAACGCGGGCACGTGTTCGACCGCTTCTACCGCGTGCTGGGCAGCGGGGTGCCGGGCTCCGGCCTGGGCCTGGCGATCGTGCGCGAGATCGCCCAGCAGCACGATGCCGAGGTCGACCTGTTCGACAATCCGCGCAGCTATGCGCAGAAGCTGCCGGGCTGCCTGTTCCGGGTCAGTTTCCCGCCGCCCGCTCCACCCGCCGAGGACAGCGCCTGACATGGACCACCAGGACCAGGACAACCCGCAAGCGCGCGCCCGCCGCGACGCCATCGTCGCCGCCCGCCGCCGCCATTGGCTGCGCCTGCGCCGCCTGACCACGGCGCTGTTCGCGCTGTGGTTCGCGTCGGTGCTGCTGGTGGTCTGGTTCGCGCGCGAGCTGGCGCAGATTTCGCTGTTCGGCTGGCCGCTGTCGTTCTACCTGGCGGCGCAGGGCTCGGCGCTGATCTACCTGGCCATCATCGCCGCCTATGCCTGGCAGACGCGGCGCCTGGACGCCGACTACCACCGGGAGCTGGACCAGCCATGAAGAGCGCCACCGCCTACTTCCGCAAGCTGGGACGCTACTACCTCGGCTTCACCGCCTGTTTCGCGGCTTTCCTCGGCGGGGTGGCGATCCTGGAGCAGGAAGGCGTCTCGCGCACCTGGATCGGTTACCTGTTCATGGCCGCCACCATCGGCCTGTACGCCACCATCGGCGTCATCACCCGCACCTCCAACGTCACGGAATACTACGTGGCCGGGCGGCGCGTGCCGGCCATGTTCAACGGCATGGCCACCGCCGCGGACTGGGTCTCGGCGGCCAGCTTCATCAGCCTGGCCGGGGGCCTGTACCTGCAGGGCTTCGACGGCCTGGCCTACATCATGGGTTGGACCGGCGGCTACTGCCTGGTGGCGCTCCTGATCGCGCCCTTCCTGCGCCGCTTCGCGCAGTACACCATCCCCGACTTTCTGGCCGCGCGCTACGGCCGCAACGGCACGCCCGACCAGCTGGTGCGCGTGCTGGCCGTGGTGGCCACGGTGGCGGTCTCGTTCACCTACGTGGTGGCACAGATCTACGCGGTCGGCCTGATCGCCTCGCGCTTCACGGGCGTGGACTTTTCGGTCGGGATCTTCCTCGGCCTGGCCAGCATCCTGGTCAGCTCCTTCCTGGGCGGCATGCGCGCCATCACCTGGACCCAGGTGGCGCAGTACATCATCATGGTGATCGCCTTCCTGGTGCCGACCATCTGGCTGTCGGCCAAGCTGGTCGACAATCCGGTGCCGCAGCTGGCCTACGGCACGGTGCTGCCCAAGCTGGCCGCGCGCGAACTCCAGCTGCGCGACGACGCCGGCGAGCACGCCGTGCGCCAGCGCTTCCAGCAGCGCGCCGACGAGTACCAGGCCATGATCGCGGCCCTGCCCGCGTCGTGGGAGCGCGGCCGCCAGGCGGCCCAGCGCAGGCTGGACGAACTCAAGCTGCGCAACGCCAGCCTGGGCGACATCCGCGGCGCCGAACGCGCCCTGCTCGCCTTCCCCAAGACCGAGGAAGGGGCCGCGCGCGAATGGGAGGCGGCGCGCCAGGCCAACCTCGCGCGGGCCCAGCCGCCCAAGCCGCACGCCGAGCCCTTCCCCGCGCCGACCCGGGCCCAGTCGGACAACGCGCGCACCAACTTCCTGGCGCTGGCGTTCTGCCTGATGATCGGCACCGCCGGCCTGCCCCACCTGCTGATGCGCAGCTACACCACGCCGTCCGTGCGCGACACGCGCGGCTCCGTGTTCTGGGCCCTGTTCTTCATCCTGCTGATCTACCTGACCATCCCGGCGCTGGCGGTGCTGGTCAAGTACGACATCTACACCCACCTGGTCGGCACCGGCTTCGACCACCTGCCGTCCTGGGTGTCGTACTGGGCCAACGTGGACCGCAGCAATCCCCTCATCACCATCTCCGACATCAACGGCGACGGCATCGTGCAGCTGTCGGAGATCGCCTTCGACGGCGACATGCTGGTGCTGGCCACGCCGGAGATCGCCGGCCTGCCCTACGTGGTGTCCGGCCTGGTGGCGGCGGGCGGCCTGGCGGCGGCCCTGTCCACCGCGGACGGCCTGCTGCTGGCGATTTCCAACGCGCTCTCGCACGACATCTACTACAAGGTGGTCGACCCGCATGCCTCGACCCAGAAGCGGGTCACCATCTCCAAGCTCCTGCTGCTGGCGGTGGCCTTCATCGCGGCCTATGCGGCTTCGCAGAAGCCGGCCGACATCCTGTCCCTGGTTGGCGCGGCGTTCTCGCTGGCCGGCTCGACCCTGTTCCCGGCCCTGGTCCTGGGCGTGCTGTGGAAAAGCGCCAACCGGGCCGGCGCGGTGGCCGGCATGGCGACCGGCTTCGTGGTGTGCGTCTACTACATGATGCACACGATCCCGCTGCTGGGCGGCTCGCCGGCCAACCTGTGGTTCGGCGTCGCGCCGATCTCGGCCGGCGTGTTCGGCGTGCCGGCCGGCGCGGCCGCGCTGATCGTCGCCAGCCTCCTCACCGGCGGCACCGACCGGGTCACGCGCGCCCTGGTCGACTACCTGCGCTCGCCGGAGTAGGGTTGTCGCCTAGTTGAGCAAATGATAAGATTATTGATCGTCAATCTTATGCTTCGATCATGCTCTTTCGCCTGCTGGCCGCGCTCGCGCTCCTGACTATCACTTCCGTCCGGGCGGCCGATGCGCCGCCCATCGCCGCCTTCTTCGACACGCCCGCCTTCACCGGCGCCAAGCTCTCGCCCACGGGCAAATTCCTGGCCGTGCGGATCGGCGTCAACAACGGCCGCGAGCGCCTGGCCGTGGTCGATCTCGCCACCAACAAGATCGACGTGGTGGCCCACTTCAGCAATGCCGACGTGGACCATTTCATGTGGGTCAACGACGAGCGCCTCGTGTTCGACACGCGCGACCGCGAGGCGGCCGAGGGCGACTGGCGCGCCTGGCCCGGCATGTGGGCCGTCAACCGCGACGGCACGCGCTTCCGCCAGCTGGTCGAGATCACCAAGGCTTTCGTGCGCGACGCGACCACCGTGGGCCGCCTGCTCCCCGCCAACACCTTCCTGCTGAACCAGCAAGGCGCCCAGGATTCCGAGTACGTGTACGCCGTCCGCCCCCTCTACAACCGTTACGAGATCACGCATCAGGAGCTGGTGCGCATCAACACCCTCAATGGTCGCGAAAGCCTGGTCACTGCGCCGGGCAAGGTGACGCAGTGGATGCTCGACGCCAAAGGCGAGCCGCGCCTGGCCCTGGGGATCGAGAAGAACAAGGTCCACGTCTGGTATCGCGAGGCGGGCCAGGAAGAGGCCTGGCGCGAGCTGCTCAGCTATGACGCCTATGTCGACGAAAAGCTGTCCCCGGTCGGCTTCGCGCCCGACGGTTCCCTGTACGTGGCCGCGCGCCGCAACGAGGACAAATCGGCGCTGTACAAGATGGATCTGGCGCACGCCGCTTTGGCCGGCCAGCCCCTGCTGAAGATCGCCCAGTTCGATTTCAACGGCAGCCTGGTCAACCACGCCGGCCACCTGGCCGGCATCCGCTACCTTGGCGACGCGCCCGGCACCGCCTGGCTCGATCCGAAGCTCAAGGCCCTGCAGGACACCGTCGACGCCCTGCTCCCCGCCACGACCAACATGATCTCCCTGCCGGCGCGCGCCGAAACCCCGTGGGTGCTGGTGGTGGCGGAGTCGGATGTGCAGCCGCCGGTCTACCTCCTGTTCAACACCGAGACCAAGGCCTTCAACCGGGTGGGCGAAATGCGCCCGGCAATCCACAGCAAGGAGATGGGCCAGCGCAGCTTCGTGCATGTGCAGGCGCGCGACGGACTCGACATCCCGGCCTGG
>DASRUW010000363.1:0-10013 GCA_035655255.1 Telluria sp.
CGAGCAGCACCAACAAGGCCATCCCGGCCACGCACAGGTTCATCACCGGGTACCAATGCAGGCGGCGCAGGATCACGCCGGCGGACAAACGCCCCGCCGCCAGGCAGAAGGCGAAGATGCTGGTCACCTGCACGCTCATCGCCGCGGGGAGCTTGAGCACCTCGTTGTTGAAAGTGGGGAGCCAGGTGCCCACGCTCTGCTCGATCAGCACGTACAGGAAAGCGGTCAGCACGAACACGCACACCAGCGGCTTGGCCATCAGGCGCAGCATGGCCAGGAAGTCGCGCACCACGCCGCCTGCGGCCGGCGCCACCGCCTCGTGTTCGTCGAACGGCGTGGCCAGGATCAGGACGAAGGTGCAGATGGTGACCACGGCCAGCACCCAGTACACGTTCAGCCAGCTGCGCGACTGCGGGTCGGACGAATCGATGAAGGCGCCGAACAGCCAGTAGGCCGACAGCACGCCGACCATGAAAAAGCCTTCCAGCGTGTTCATGAGGCTCGCGTGCTGGCGGCGGTCGGCGGCCACCAGGCCGACGGTCGAATACACCGACACCTTCACCAGCGCGAACGACACGCCCACGCACAGGAACAGGAGCTTGGCCGTGCCGAAGGCCGGCACCAGCGGCATCGCCAGCGCGGCCGCGGTGACAATGGCCAGCGCGATCAGCATCGCCTTCTTGTAGCCCAGGCGCGGCAGGTAGGACGCGACCAGGAAGGAGACGATCGCGATCGGCAGGTCCTTGAAGCCTTCCAGCACGCTGGCCGAGGTC
The DNA here is from genome assembly GCA_035655255.1 of Telluria sp. GTDB lineage: Bacteria > Pseudomonadota > Gammaproteobacteria > Burkholderiales > Burkholderiaceae_D > Telluria. The sequence goes on from DASRUW010000363.1 coordinate 774, forward strand.
TTGGTCACGCCGTAGTTGGCGATCACCTGCAGGATCACCGTGCCCACGCTGTTGAGCAGGATGCCGAACACGAAGTAGATCAGGAACAGTGCCAGCAGGATGCGGTTCTTGGCCATGAGGGCCTCCTAGGTCAGTAGCGGGACAGGTCGAACCGGGTCAGGTCGGGGATCACGTGGTCGGCCGCGGACAGCACGCGCTGGTCGCCTACGCCGACCGCGCGCATGCCGGCCAGCTTGATCGCGGTGACGCCGGCCACGGCATCTTCCACGCCCAGGCAATGCTGGGGCGGCACGTTCAGGTTGAAGGCGGCGGTCAGGAAAATCTCCGGGTCCGGCTTGCTGTTGGCGATGCGGGCCGCGTCGACCACGTGGTCGAAGCGGTCGCGGATGCCGAGGCGGTCCAGCACCGTGAAGGCGTTGCGGCTCACCGAAGCCAGGCCCACCTTCAGGCCCGCGCCGCGCACGGCGGCCAGCGCGTCCAGCGCGCCGGGCAGCAGGTCGGCCGGGGTCATGTGGGCGATCAGCTCCTGGTAGTCGCGGTTCTTGCGGTCGGCCAGCTCCAGCTTCTCGGCCATCGAGTAGCTGCGCTTGGACTGGGCCAGGATCAGCTCCAGGGAGCCCATGCGGTCCACGCCCTTGAGGCGCTCGTTGAAGGCGGCGTCGAAGTGCACGTCCTGGGAGGCGGCCAGGCGCTGCCAGGCCAGGAAGTGGTAGTGGGCGGTGTCGGTCAGCACCCCGTCCAGGTCGAAGATGACGGCGGCATAGCGGCTCATGCGAGGCTCCTGTGGGCGGTGGGTTGGGCGGCGGTCAGGCGCAGCGCGGCGCCGCAGTGGGCGAGATCGAGGGCGTCGCCGCCGGCCAGGGTGTAGCGCACGCCGGAGGCGTCCACTTCCACCTGCAGCCAGGCGCCGCGCAGCTGCACCTGGAAGCGGTAGCGGCTCCAGCGTTCCGGCAGGCGCGGGGTGAAATGGGCCACGCCGTCGAACAGGCGCATGCCGCCGAAGCCGTAGGCCACGCCCAGCCAGGTGCCGGCCATGGCGGCCGTGTGGATGCCGTGGCCGGTGTTGCCGTGCGTGTTGTCCAGGTCCAGGCGCGCCGTCTCCATGAAGTAGGCGTAGGCCTTGTCCTCGTAGCCCACTTCCGCCGCGATCATGCTGAAGATGCAGGACGAGAGCGAGGAGTCGTGCGTCGTCACGCGCTCGTAGAAGTCGAAGTCGCGGCGCTTGTCTTCCAGCTTGAATTCGTCGGACAGGAGCAGCAGCGCGAGCACCACGTCGGCCTGCTTGCAGACCTGGTGGCGGTAGATCACCAGCGGATGGTAGTGCAGCAGCAGCGGGAACTTGTCGGCCGGGGTGCCGGCGATGTCCCAGGGCTTCTTGTGCAGGAAGCTGTCGTCCTGCGGATGGATGCCGCGCGCGGCGTCGTAGGGCAGCTTCATCGCGGCGGCGGCGGCGGCCATCTGCGCCAGCTCGGCGTCGTCCAGGCCGATCGCGGCGGCCAGGCGCGCGAATTCCACGGGGCGCCCGGCGCGCAGCTGCTGCGCGATCTCGCAGGCGAAGCGCAGGTGCATGCGCGCCATCGCGTTGGTGTAGTAGTTGTTGTTGACCAGGGCCGTGTATTCGTCCGGGCCGGTCACGCAATGGATGCAGAAGGCGCCGCTGTCGTCGAAGTTGCCGATGCCGAGCCAGATCCGCGCCGTTTCCAGCACGATCTCGGCGCCCTTCTCCGCCATGAAATCGAGGTCGCCGGTCGCCTGCCAGTACAGGCGCAGGGAGTAGGCGATGTCCGCGTTGATGTGGTACTGCGCGGTCCCGGCCGGGAAGTAGGCCGAGCACTCGTTGCCGGCGATGGTGCGCCACGGGTACAGGGCGCCGCGCGCGTGCGCCATCTCGCGCGCCCGCTCGCGCGCCTTGGGCAGGCCGGCGTAGCGGTAGTGCAGCAGCGCGCGCGCCACTTCCGGGCGGTTGAACAGGAAGAAGGGGAAGACGTAGATCTCGGTGTCCCAGAAGTAGTGGCCCTCGTAGCCCTCCCCCGTCACGCCCTTGGCCGCGATATTGGTCTTGCCGTCGCGGCCGACCGATTGCAGAAGTTGGTACTGGTTGAAGCGCACGCCCTGCTGCAGGGCGTCGTCGCCCTCGATGGCGACGTCGGCGCGTTCCCAGAAACTCTCCAGGAAGGCGGCCTGCTCGCGCGCCAGCGCGTCGAAGCCGGCGGCACGGGCGGCATCCAGTTCGGCGTGGGCGCGCGGCGCGACCTGGGCCTCGTCCACGTCGCGCGAGGAGACGTAGGCGATGTACTTGACCAGGCGCGCGGTCGCGCCCTGCTCCAGCGCGACGCGGAATTCCTGGCCGTCGGCGCGGACCGTGGTGTGCGCCGTGTCGCCTGCCTCGGCGTGGGTGGCGGTGGCCAGCGTCAGGCCGCTGTTGCTGGTGCGCTGCACGACCACCGAGCGGTGGTGTCCGTGCGCGCGGTCCACCAGCTGCAGCGACGGGCCGCTGACGGCGGAGCCCACGCGCGGATCGTCGCCCGCCTGCATGTTCGCCACCGCGTCGAAAATGGTACTAACCAGTACGATTTCGCCATTGAAGTTGAGGGCCGTGACGCGGTAGTCGATGGCGGCCAGGTGGCGGTGCGCGAAGCAGGCCAGGCGGCGGCTGACGATCAGCACCCGCTTGCCGTTCGGCGCTTCCCAGTCGACCACGCGTTCGAGCACGCCGCGGCGGAAATCGAGTTCGCGGCCGTAGGAGTGGACCGTCCCGCTATCGAGCGCGAACGGTTCGCCATCGAGCAGCAGGTCGATGCGCTTGGCGTTCGGCACGCGCAGCATGAATTCGTTGGTGTGCGCCAGGCCGTAGGCCGCTTCCGGATAGTGGATCGGCTCGGTGTCGTAGAAGCCGTTCAGGTAGCTCCCTTCGAGGTGCGCGCCGTTGGCGCTTTCCTCGTGGGTGCCGCGCAGGCCGATGTAGCCGTTCCCCAGGGCGAACAGGGTCTCCAGGACCGCGCTGCGGGCGGGATCGACAAAGTGTTCGGACAGCCGCCAGGGTTCCGCCGGCGGGCGGTTGTTCACTGCTTCAGACACGGTAATTCCTCAGGTATGGCGCACGATCAGGGTCGTGGGCAGCATTTCGGATTGGGCTGGCTGCCCTTCGAGCAGGGCCAGCATCTTCTTGGCCAACAGGACGCCGCCGTCGCGCAGGTATTGATGTACGCTGGTCAAAGGCGGCACGAAGCTGGCGGCGCCGGGCGTGTCGTCGTAGCCGATCACGGACACGTCCTCGGGCACCCGCAGCCCCGTCTCGGTCAGGGCGCGGATGGCGCCCATCGCCAGGAGGTCGCTGGCGGCGAACAGGCCATCGAGCGCGCCGTGCGGTTTCTTGCGCAGCAGCGTACGCACGCATTCGAAGCCGGCTTCGAACGTGAAGGCCTTGGGGCGCAGGATATGAACCGTCCCGCGCCCGTTGATGGTGTCGATGAAGCCGGTGCAGCGCTGTTCGATCTCGGCGTGATCGACGTCGCCGAGGAAGATCAGCTTGCGCCGGCCCAGTTCCAGGAAGCGCTCGCCGGCGCTGGAGCCGCCCTTGTGGTTGTCGGAACCGACCACCACGGTAACGTCGCCCGCTTCGGGCGCACCCCACACGACGAGCGGCATGTTGATCGACTGCAGGGCGTGCATGGCCTCGCCGTGCGAACCCTGGCCGAGCAGGATCATGCCGTCCGCGCCCTGCACCGGCGGCGTGTTGAGCAGCTGGCGCGAGGTGAGCACCACGCTGTAGCCGGCGGTGGTCAGCTCCTGGGTGATGCCGCCCAGGAGTTCGAGCGGGTACGGGTCGGACATCGGCCGGCCCTTCACCGGCGTCATCTCCACCACCACGGCGATCGAATACGAACGGCGCATGCGCAGGTTGCGCGCGGACAGGTTGAAGCGGTAGCCCTGGTCGGCGGCGAGCTGGCGGATCTTCTCGCGCGTCTTCTCCGTCACCAGCGGGCTGTCGCGCAAGGCGCGGGACACCGTGATGGTGGACACCCCGGCCAGCTTGGCCAGGTCTTCCATCGTCACCGGACCGTCCGCCACGGACGGGCTGCGTTTGTTCGCTGCCATGTTCTTTTAGGGCAATAAGGGGAATCGTGGAGCGCATTATGGCCCACAAGTTTTTCCACGTCCAGCGAAATGTTATCGATGTCATCTAAAACTGACATCGATAACATTTCTATTGACATCGATAACATTCAAGTGTTTCAATGGCCGCACTTTCCAGCCCGGCGTGTTGGAAAGACGGGCCCCGCCCGCCCCCGGAGACGACCGAACAACAAGAGAGACACCCATGAAAACCCATACGAAGTTCCCCGCCTTGACCGCCGTGGCGATCGCGGTCCTGACGCTCACCCAGCAAGCCCAAGCCCAGGCCCAGGCGGCGCCCCAGGCCGAATCCGCCGAAGTCAGCAAAGAGATCCAGCAGGTCGTGGTGACCGGCTCCGCGGTCAACGGCGTGCGCAAGGTCGATGCGACCTATTCCATCACCACCGCCAACGAAGAGCAGCTGCGCGAGGCTGCTCCGAGCAGCACGGCCGACCTGCTCAAGATCGTGCCGGGCGTGTTCGCGGAAGCGACCGGCGGCACCGCCGGCGCCAACATCGAGGTGCGCGGCTTCCCGTCCGGCGGCGACGCGCCGTTCGTGACGGTGCAGATGAACGGCTCGCCGCTGTACCCGTCGCCGACCCTGTCCTTCCTCGAGAACTCCTCCCTGTTCCGCATCGACGACACCGTGGACCACGTCGAGGTGCTGCGCGGCGGCCCGAGCACCGTCTTCTCGAACGGCCAGCCCGGCGCCACCATGAACTTCATCCTGAAGAAGGGCAGCGACGATCCGGAAGGCTCGGTGCGCTTCACCACCGGCACCGGCAACCTGCGCCGCATCGACGCCGTCTACAGCGGCAAGATCGCCGAAGGCTGGTACGGCATGATCGGCGGCTTCCACCGCACCACACAGGGCGTGCGCGACGCCCAGTTCCCGGCCGACGATGGCGGCCAGGTCTCGGCCAGCATCACCCGCAAGCTGAAGGACGGCGAACTGACCTTCTACGCGCGGGCTACCTCCGACAAGAACGCGTTCTACACCGGCGTGCCCCTGATCGGCGCCACCAGCTCCGGCGGCCAGCCGACCGGCTTCCCGGGTTTCGATCCGCTGACGGGCACCCTGGCCAGCAATGAGCTGCGCAACGTGATGCTGGAAGTGGGCCCCGGCCAGGTGCTGCACAAGGACCTGGCGGACGGCCGCGGCCTGCGCTCGACCCTGCTCGGTTCCGAATTCCAGCAGCGGATCGAGGGCTGGAACGTGACCAACAAGCTCAATTACCTGTCCGGCAGCGCCCCGACCCTGGCCATCTTCACCGGCAACTCGCCGATGTCGATCGGCGACTACATCAACAGCGCCATCGCCAGCACGAACAAGCAGGCCAACGTGATCGCGGCGGCGGGCGGCCAGCTGGCCACCGGCGGCACGGCCACCTTCACCAACGGCGGCGCGGCCGTCCCGGCAGGCACCCAGGTCCTCTCGGCCGGCATCTGGTCGGTGGACAAGGACCTCAAGTCCTTCACCGACGAACTGCGCGTGAACAAGGAGATCGTGGCCGGCCACACCGTGACCGCGGGCGTCTATTTCGCCGACTTCTCGACCGACGACGAGTGGTACCTCGGGAACGGCACCCTGATGACGGCGCAGAACAACGCCCGCCCGGTCAACGTCGCCCTGAACAACGGCGTGATCGTGTCCGGCAACGGCCATGACGGCGCATCCTTCTACACGCTGAACGAGAAATTCAACGGCCACAACACGGCCGGCTACATCGCCGACGAGTGGAAGGTCAATCCGCAGCTGACCCTGGACGCGGGCGTGCGCTACGAGAAGCAGCGCATGGACGGCACCATCTCGAACCCGACCGGGCGCGACATCGACAACAACCCGCTCACCGTCTACAACAACAACGCCTCGGTCCTCTCCGGCAGCAACACCGCCGTGCACCGCACCGACAGCGACTGGTCCTATACCGTCGGCGGCGGCTACAAGCTGGCCAACAACATGAACGTGTTCGCGCGGATCAATTCGGGCGTGACCTTCCCGCAGTTCGATACGCTGCGCGACTTCGGCGCGGACGGCGCTCCGGTGGTCAAGATCAAGCAGTACGAGATCGGCTTCAAGACCGTCGGCACCAAGTACAGCGCCTACGTGACCGCCTTCCACACCGACTTCAAGGGCCTGCCCTTCGGCCAGATCCTGTCGGATGGCCGCCGCGTCAACGCCCTGGCCGGCTCCAGCGGCAACGGCGTGGAATTCGAACTGGCCGTGCGTCCGTTCCAGAACTTCCAGGTCTCCTTCACCGGCGACTACCAGGATTCGACCTACAAGGACTTCCCTGCCAACTCGGACGCCGGCACCAACGGCAACCGGGTCCAGCGCCAGCCGAAGTTCCAGGCGCGCCTGACGCCCAGCTACCGCATCCCGATGGACTGGGGTTCGGTCAAGCTGCACGCGACCTACACCACCATCGGCGACCGCTGGTCCGACAGCCAGAACCTGCAGCTCCTCCCGGGCTACAAGACCCTGGACGCCGGCGTGCTGGTGGCGATCGGCGACAAGGTCGAACTGCGCCTGCAGGGCACCAACCTGACCAACCAGTTCGGCCTCACCGAAGGCAATGCACGTATCATCGGCACTGGCGGTAGCGGCGTCGTGTTCGGCCGCCCGATCTTCGGCCGCAACTACGAAGCATCCCTGCTGTACCGTTTCTGACCCTAGCCCCTCCTATGGTCTTTGGGTGGGCCGTGGCCAGCGGCTCACCCTTTTTTTATTCTGCTGGAGGTTTCATGCTGCGTTTCGCCGCCCTGCTGCTCGCCCTGCCCCTGACCTGCCTCGCGGCCGATCCGTGGACGGTGGAAGCGAGCCGGATCGATCCCGCCGACTACCACGGCGTCACCCTCGCCAACGGCATGCTCGGCCTGTTGTCCTCGCCCGAACCGCTGCGCATGGGCGACGTGGTGCTGAACGGCGTCTACGACACCTACGGGCGCGGCCGCGTGGACAACATCGTGCGCGGCTTCCGCTTCCTGAATCTGGCGCTCGACGTCGACGGGCGCGCGGCCGCCACCACCGGCCTCACGCAGCGGCTGGACATGCGCGCCGCCATGCTGACCAGCGAGTTCGACGCCGCCGGCGGCAAGCTGCACGTGACGCACCAGGTCGCGGCGCTGCGCCACCTGCCCTATTCCGCGCTGGCGGTGGTGGACATCGAGGCCCGCCAGGACGCCCTGGTCACGCTGTCGAACGCGATCGAGAGCCCGGACGTCCTGCGCGATGTCCACAATACCTACACGATGCTGGACCGCCCGCATGCCCGCATCGGCCTCACCACGTCGACCGCCCGCACGCCGACGGGACGGCACACCATCGCCGCCAGCACGGCCTTCATCTTCGAGGACGGCCAGCGCCCGGAGCTGGTGCACGAGGAATTCGACTATGGCACCCACACCACCAAATTCACGCGCCGCCTGAAGCGCGGCGAGCATTTGCGCTTCGCGCTGGCCGGGTCCATGCTCGCCTCCAGCCAGGTGGCCGATCCGCAGAACGAGGCCGAGCGCCTGACCCTGTACGCGGCGCTGGAAGGCCGCGCGCGCCTGCTGGCCGCGCACCGGCGCGCCTGGGACGAACTGTGGAAAGGCGACATCGTGATCGACGGCGATGCACAGGCCCAGCGCGACGTGCGCTTCATGCTCTACCACCTGTATTCCTTCGTGCGCGCCGGGACCGCGCTGTCGCCTTCGCCCATGGGCCTGTCGGGCCTCGGCTACAACGGCCACGTGTTCTGGGATTCCGAGCTGTGGATGTATCCGCCCCTGCTGACCTTGCAGCCGGAACTGGCGCGCTCGATGCTGGAATACCGCTACGCGCGCCTGGACGCGGCGCGCCGCAACGCCTTCAGCCACGGCTACCGCGGCGCGATGTTCCCGTGGGAGTCGGCCAGCGAAGGCCAGGAGACGACGCCCGTCTGGGCCCTGACCGGCCCCTTCCAGCAACACATCACCGGCTGCGTCGGCTGGGCCTTCTGGATGTACTACCAGGCCACGCACGACAAGGACTGGCTGCGCGAGCGCGGCTATCCGGTCCTGAAGGAGGTGGCGGACTTCTGGGCCAGCCGCGTCGAGCGCAACGGCCCCGGCCACTACGACATCCGCAACGTCATTGGCCCGGACGAGTGGCAGGAAAACATCGACAACAATGCCTTCACCAATGCGATGGCGATCACCGTGCTGCGCTACGCCACCCAGGCCGCGCAGGAACTCGGCCTCAAGCCGGACCCGGACTGGGAACAGGTGGCGGCCAACATTCCCCTGCCCGCGTTCCCGGACGGTACAACGCGCGAACACGCCACCTACAGCGGCGTGCCGATCAAGCAGGCGGACGTGAACCTGCTGGCCTTCCCGCTCGGTTTCACGACCGACAGGAAGCAGGTCGAGCGCGACCTGGCCTATTACGAACAGCGGATGTCGCCGGAAGGCCCGGCCATGTCCTGGTCGGTGCTGGCGACGCTGCACGCGCGTCTGGGCCAGCCGGACAAGGCCTTCCCCCTGTTCAAGCGCAGCTACGAGCCCAATCGACTGGCGCCCTTCGGCGTGCTGGCCGAAACGGCAGGCGGCACCAACCCGTACTTTGCCACCGGCGCGGGCGGCGCCCTGCAAAGCGTGTTGTTCGGCTTTGGCGGCCTGGACCTCCAGCATCTGGAGCGCGCGCCCGCCCCGCCGCCCCTGCCGCATGGCTGGCGCAGCGTGACAGTCAAGCGCAACACCAGCGGCCGCTAGCGGTAGCCTTCCTTCGGCGGCGGATTGGTGGTGCCAGTGCCCGTGGTGCCGCGGGTGCCGGACGTGCCGGTGGTCGCGGCGGTGCCGGTCGTGCTGGTCGCAGCGATCGCCTGGCGCAACTCGTCGGCGCGCGGATTCATGACTTTGCCGCCGAGAATGTCACGCACGGCGACCCGCTTGCCATAGTAGGCGGCCGTTTCCTTCTCGTCGTAGTTCACGTCCGTGACACTGACGGCCACGCCGCCGAACAAGCCCTCGGTGCCGGACCAGACGGTGATGTCCCCGGTGCCGGCATTGCCCTGCGCCTCGCGCGACCAGTTCACCAGGGTGAGGCCGGCGTTGGCGTTGAGCGAGAACTTGTTGTCCTTCATGAAGGCGTTGAAGGCCTTC
>DASRUW010000364.1:0-2094 GCA_035655255.1 Telluria sp.
GCGGATACTTGTCGGCAGTCATTATTGTTAAGCCGGAATTCCATGCCGACACACCGCAACAAGAGTTTCGCTACCCTGCTCGCCCTGGTGGCGGGCAGCCTGGGGGCGCACCGTTTCTATCTACGCAAGTCCACCGACCGGCTGGGGCTGCTTCACCTGTGCAGCGTGCCCGTCTGCGGCCTGGTCTACGGCCTGGCGCCCCACGCCGATCCCTTCTACAAGGTGCTGCCCCTGCTGGTATCGGGCATCGCCGCCTTCATCGAAGCCCTCGTGATCGGGCTGATGGCGGACGAAAAATTCGACGCGACCTACAACCCGGACTCCGGCCAGCGCTCGGAGTCGGGCTGGCCGCTGGCCGTGCTGCTGGTGGCCACCGCCGCCATCGGCGCGACCGTTGCAATTGCAACTATTTCCCGCCTGTTCGACCTGCTCTACACGGGCGGGGCGTACGGCTGACATGCAGACTCAGGAGAACATCATGAAATTCCGACTATCCGTACTGGCCGCCCTGCTGCTGGCCTCCAGCGCCTACGCCGCGACGCCGAAGGAGCAGCTGGCCGCCGACACCAAGGCCGCCGCGACCCGCTACGCCGGCGACAAGAAGCTGTGCTCCGAGGAAGGCGACTCCGGCCGCCGCATGCAGTGCCTGCGCGATGCCAGGACGGAATACGACAAGGCGCTGGCCGCCGCCAAAGCCCGCGCCCACGAGGCGAGCCAGCCGGCCGCGGCCTGCGCCGACTGCGGCGAGGTGATCGCGGTGACCAGCCAGGAAGTGAAAGGCGAGAGCGACGCCAAGGGCCTGATCGCGGGCGGCGCCGTGGGCGCCCTGCTCGGCCACCAGGTCGGCAAGGGCACGGGCCGCGACGTGGCCACCATCGCCGGCGCGGTGGGCGGCGCGTATGCGGGCAAGAAGGCGCAGGAAAAGATGAATGCGCACACCGTGTGGACGGTGCGCGTGCGTTACACCAACGGGCAGGAAGCCAGCTTCACCTTCGACAAGCAGCCGGCGTTCGCCAAGGGCGACCGCGTGCGCAAGCAGGGCACGACCATCGTGCGTCAGTAAGCACCTGACCGTCATCCCCTGCGGAGGCGGGGATCGATGGTCGGGAGCAGGTGGCAAGCACCTGCTCCACCGTGACGCAAGCCATCATGGATCCCCGCCTGCGCGGGGATGACATGGTGGCGCTATGACGGCAGTGGCGCTTAGAACTGCTCGTTGTCCAGCGCCAGCACGCCGGCCGCGCCTTCCACGATCGCGGTGCGCAGGCCGGAAGCCTGGGACAGGAACTGGTCCGCGAAGAAGCGCGCGGTGGCGATCTTGGCCTTGTAGAAGGCCGCGTCGCCCGCACCCGCGTCGAGCTTGTCCTGGGCGATCAGCGCGGCGCGCGCCATCTGCCAGCCACCCAGCACGATGCCGGCCAGGCGCAGATACAGCACGCTGCCCGCATACACCGCCTTGATGTCGCTCTTGGCGTTTTCCACCACGTAGTCGACCACCGCTTCCAGCGCCGCGCTGCCTTCGGCCAGCTGCGTGCGGATCGCGGCGAAGTCGGCGCCCTTGGCGTCCGCCAGCTGTGCTTCCGTCTCGCGCACGCGCGCGATCAGCGCCTTGGCCACCGCACCGCCGTCGCGCACGGTCTTGCGGCCCACCAGGTCGTTGGCCTGGATCGCGGTCGTGCCTTCGTAGATCGAGAGGATCTTGGCGTCGCGGTAGTGCTGCGCCGCGCCGGTCTCCTCGATGAAGCCCATGCCGCCGTGGACCTGCACGCCGTCGCGCGCCACGTTCTCGCTCATCTCCGTGGACCAGCCCTTGATGACCGGGACCAGATATTCGTACACGGCCAGGTTGGCCTTGCGCGTCTCCGCGTCCGGGTGGCTGTGCGCGATGTCGCTGATGCCGGCGCCGACGTAGGCCAGCGCGCGCGCCGCCTCGGTCTGGGCGCGCATCGACATCAGCATGCGGCGCACGTCCGGGTGGTTGATGATGGCGACCGGGCCGGGCGAGCCGGCCAGGTCGCGTGACTGCACGCGGTCCTTGGCGTAGGCGGCGGCCTGCTGGTAGGCGCGTTCGGCCAGGCCGACGCCCTGCATGCC
>DASRUW010000365.1:0-5494 GCA_035655255.1 Telluria sp.
ACTGGCCAAGCTCGTCAGTAAGTAGCCACGAGGATTCCTCATTGACATACGCAACGTCTGCGAGACCGATCAGGTGCTCAGCAACCTTGGTGTGGAGGTCATTCCAAATTTGTTCGTCCTGATCCATCGAGACGACCACAATCGGGAAACGCCGTTGCGAACTTCTTATTGCGTCGCAAAGCTGTGAGACGGTAAGTTCGTCAAGTGCCGGGAACGGTTTTCCGATGGGGACGTCTTGCTTCCCATACTTCCAGTCACTGTACCCCTCAATCAGATCACGGACAATTCGTGGACAGCGCGGGGCGAGTTTGACGGGAGCGATTTGTGAAGTGCTAGACGTAGCACTCAACGAAGTGAAGATTACGAGCTTCTCCTGTGTCTGCGCGACCTGCAAAGCAGTAGTGAACATAGCTCCAGTACTGGACGTTTCTATTAGTTCGACTTGCATTAGCTTGCCAAGTGCCGATTCAACAGTTCTCCGCCAAAACTGGCCGTTTCCGTCACGAGTTTTGGACGAGAAGTCTCCGTCGCTCGCGTTTGGCTCAGTCGCTCCCTTTTGAGCGAGCCACCCGTCTACTAGCTTTTCAATTTCAGTGAAGCGCGGGTCAGAATCAGTAACTGCGGCCTCAAAAGAATATGTCGCAATGTGTTGCATTGATAAACCTCGCCCTATCGGAGCTTTCAGTTGTGGCGGTGGCTTGGAAACGCCGCAATCGATTTTGCCTGCGCTGATGTGTTTGGGCAAGCCCACTCTTAGCGGTTTGATTCTCTTGCTGAAATGGCGGCATTTCTATAACAATGAACGACCGCATTCTGCTCTTGGCAACCGTCACCCCGGCCTCAGTAGGCCGCCAGCGGCGCCAAATGCAGGCGGCGTAACTGAAGCCTAACCATTCCAGTGGTAACAAATTAACCGATCAGGTCAGCCTTCGGTCGGCCTGTAATTCCGTGCAATGGGATTTCGAACTCGAAGTTGAAGATGTTATCGGATGACCCCGCGTTTTTGCCTGTCATGATCTCTTGAAATATCGAATCCGTATGCGCTGCGAGCGTGCGACTTCGGATAATAGCCGAGCGTCGATCTGATGTGTTTACGCTGCGAACGAGCACCGTACGACCGACGATTGCTTGGAGGGGCAGAGGGACCCGGCGGCGGAAGTAGTAGACCGTACCGTGTCGGGAACGTACGAGAAAATTTGCAGCCATGTGTAGCACCTGTGTGCGACACCAAGCGGGCAGGGCGGTAATGAAAAAGCCGCTGATCCCTTCAGAATCAACGGCTTATCAGAAAACTGGTGGTGATAGTTGGACTTGAACCAACGACCCTAGCATTATGAATGCTATGCTCTAACCAACTGAGCTATATCACCAGAGCCCTGTATTATGCCGCCGTCGGGCAAAGGTGTCAAGCCTGGGCGGCGAGTTGCGACAGCAGGGCGCCGGTCGGGTCGCGCCCCAGGCAGTCGATCACGATGCGCTCGGGCATGGCGCGCAGCCAGGTCAGCTGACGCTTGGCGAGCTGGCGCGTGGCGGCGATGCCGGTCTCGCGCAGCCCCTTGCGGTCGATTTTGCCGTCCAGGTATTCCCAGGCCTGCCGATACCCCACGCAGCGCATCGACGGCAGCGAAAGGTTCAGGTCCCCGCGCGCGCGCAGGCCGGCCACCTCGGCCACCAGCCCCTCGTCGTCGCGCGTGCCCAGCATCTGGTCGAAGCGCACGGCGATACGCTCGTGCAGCACGCCGCGGTCGGACGGCTCCAGCGCGAAGGCTTGCAAGGCGAACGGCAGTTCCAGCTTCGGGCGGCCCGTCAGCAGGGCGGACATGGGCTTGCCGGACAGTTCGTAGATTTCGAGCGCGCGGTTGATGCGCTGGGCGTCGTTGGGCTTGAGCCGGGCCGCCGTCTCCGGGTCCACCTGCGCCAGCCGCGCGTGCATGGCGGGCCAGCCGATGCGCGCGGCATCGGCCTCGATCTGCGCGCGCACGTCGGGGTTCGCCTGGGGCAGGTCGTCCAGGCCTTCGGTCAGGCCCTTGTAGTACATCATCGTGCCGCCCACCAGCAGCGGCAGCCTGCCGCGCGCGTGGATCTCCGCGGCCAGGCGCAGCGTATCGGCGCGGAACTGGGCGACCGAATACGACTCGGCCGGGTCGATGATGTCGATCAGGTGATGCGGCACGGCGGCCAGTTCTTCCGCCGTGGGCTTGGCCGTGCCGATGTCCATGCCCTTGAACACGAGGGCCGAGTCCATCGAGATGATTTCGACCGGCCGCTCGCGCGCGATCGCCAGCGCCGCCGCGGTCTTGCCCGAGGCGGTCGGGCCGACGATGGCGACGACCAGCGGCTTCATGCCGGCACCACGCGCGGAAGCGGGGCCAGAAGGCGTACCGCCGCGAACAACAGCGCCGCCAGCAGCGCGGCGATGCCGGCCAGCGGCCGCAGCGTGCCGTCGAAGCTCGCGCCGACGGCCGTGCCGACCACGAAGGCCGCGCCCATCACGAGCGCGCCCATCAGGCCTGCCGCGGTGCCGGCCTGCTTGGGGAAGGGCGTCACCGAGCCGGATTGCGCGACCGGGAAGTTGATCCCGTGGGCGAACAGCATCAGGAACATGGCGGCCAGCACGGTCGCCCAGTGCGCGAGCCCCGCGGCGACGGCGGCCACGAACAGCAGGCCGGCAACCAGCGAGCCCGCGCTGCCGATGTGCAGGGTGCGCGCCGCGCCGAAGCGAGGCAGCAGGCGGCGGCACACGAGGGTACCCGCGAGGTAGCCGGACACGCCGAACGCGAAGCAGAACCCGAAGTACTGCGTCGGCACCTGCAGCACGCGGATCAGCACCACCGAGGACCCGGAAATGAAGGTAAACAGCGTGCCGTAGGAGAGGGCTCCCGGCAGCGCATGGGCCCAGAACGCGCGCGCGCCGAGCACCGCGCGGTAGCTGGCAACGAGGCCGCCCAGATCGGTCGCCCGCGGATTCTTGTGGCGGTTGGTCTCCGGCAGGCGCACGACGACCAGGGCGAGCAGCGCGGCCGATAGCAGGGACAGGAACACGAAGGCGGCACGCCAGCCGAAAGCGACCTGCAGATAGGACCCGAGGATGGGACCGAGCAGGGGCGCGGCGGACAGCCAGGTGCTGGCGCGCGCAATGACGTGCGGCGCATCCTCGTCCCGCCAGGCGTCGCGCACGATGGCGCGGGCGATGACGATTGCGCTGCAGCAGCCCAGCGCCTGCAGGAAGCGCGCCGCGACCAGCAATCCGATATCCGGCGCGGCCGCGCACAGCAGGGAAGCGAGCACGTACAGCCCCAGGCCCGCAGTGAGCACCGGCTTGCGCCCGAACCGGTCGGACAGCGGACCGATCACCAGCTGCGCGCCGCCGAAACCCATCACGAAGACGGACAGCGTGAGCTGCACCGTTGCCGGCGCCGCGCCGAACACCGTGCCCAGGCTCGGCAGCGAAGCCAGATACAGGTCGGTCGACAGCGGTTGCAGCATCAGGAAGGCGACGATCAGCGGCAGCAGGGGCGCGCCTGCGAAGTCGGCCAGCGGGCGGTGCGCGGACATGGCTTACTGGCCGCGCAGGAACAGCTTGTCCAGAGCGGCGATATCGAGCTGGACCCAGGTCGGGCGGCCGTGGTTGCACTGGTCGGCGCGCTCGGTCTGCTCCATCTGGCGCAGCAGTGCATTCATCTCCGGCACCGACAGGATGCGGTTGGCGCGCACCGCCGTGTGGCAGGCGAGGGTGCCGAGCAGCTCGTTGCGGCGCTCCACCAGCACGCGCGAGCCGCCGAATTCGCGCACGTCGCGCAGCACGTCGCGCGCCAGGGTCTGGGCGTCGGCGTTCTTCAGCAGCGTGGGAATCGAGCGCACGGCGAGCGTGGTCGGCGACATCACGGCGATGTCGAAGCCGAGCGATTGCAGCGTCTCCTGGTGCTCGCTGGCGGTGCCCACTTCGACCGCGTCAGCGTAGAAGGTGACCGGAATCAGCAGCGGCTGCACCTGCATCTGCTGGCCGTCCATGCTGGCGTCCAGCGCACGCTTCAATTGCTCGTACAGGATGCGCTCGTGCGCGGCGTGCATATCGACCAGCACCAGTCCGCGCCGGTTCTGCGCGAGGATGTAGATCCCGTGCAGCTGGGCGAGCGCGAAACCGAGCGGATGCTCCTCGTCCGGGTCGGCGCTGGCGGCCGCGGGAACGGGCATCGGCGCCACCGGGGCGGCGGGCGCGGCATCGTCGTCCCGGCGCGCGAACAGGGCGCCATAGTTCTCGGTGCGCTGCGCCACGCCCGGCGCGTCGTAGCGGCTGCCGGGAGGGAAGGGCGAGGGCGAGAAGGTGGCGCTGGGCGCGAGCTGGGAGCCGAACGACGCCTGCTGCGGGCGCCAGGCCGGCGCCGCCGTCTGTGGCATCTCGGCCGCGGTGGCCGCTGCGGGTGCGCTGCCGGAGGTCTGGGCCAGCGCGCGCTGCACCGCGTGGAACACGAACTGGTGCACCGTGCGGCTGTCGCGGAAGCGCACTTCGATCTTGGACGGGTGCACGTTCACGTCGACCAGCGCCGGGTCCAGGTCCAGCGCCAGCGCATAGGACGGGAAGCGGTCGCCATGCAGCACGTCCTGATAGGCGCTGCGCACGGCGTGCAGCAGCAGCTTGTCGCGCACGAAGCGGCCGTTGACGTAGAAGTACTGCGCATCGGCGCGCGCCTTCGACGCCGTCGGCAGGCCGACGTAGCCGTGCAGGCGCAGCGGACCCACCGATTCGTCCAGCGGCAGGCGCGCTTCCGCGAACTCGTTGCCGAGGATGTGGGCGGAGCGCTTGGCCATGTCGCTCACGTTCCAGTGGTCGACCGTCTTGCCGTTGTGGGACAAGGTGAAGGACACGTCCGGCCGCGCCAGCGCGATGCGGCGCACGACCTCGGCGCAGTGGCCGTACTCGGTCTGCTCGGACTTGAGGAACTTGCGCCGTGCCGGCGTATTGAAGTACAGGTCCTGCACGTCGATGGTGGTGCCATGGGCGCCCGAGGACGGCGATACCGTGCCCTGGTGGCTGCCCACGATCTGCCAGGCGTGCGGCGCGTCGGCCGTACGCGTGGTGACGGTGACGGCCGCCACGGCGGCGATGGAAGCCAGCGCCTCGCCCCGGAAACCCAGGGTGGCCACGTTCTCCAGGTCCGTCAATGAGGCGATCTTGGACGTGGCGTGGCGGGCCAGGGCCAGCGGCAGTTCGTCGGGCGGGATGCCGCGCCCGTTGTCCGTGATGGCGATGCGTTTGACGCCGCCTTCTTCCAGGCGAATGCTGATCTGCGTCGAACCGGCGTCGAGCGCGTTTTCGAGCAGCTCCTTGACCACCGCGGAGGGGCGTTCGACCACCTCGCCGGCGGCGATCTGGGAAATGAGCTGGTCCGGGAGGGCCTGGATCGGGCGCGGTGTGGTGCTGACGGG
The DNA here is from genome assembly GCA_035655255.1 of Telluria sp. Taxonomy (GTDB): domain Bacteria; phylum Pseudomonadota; class Gammaproteobacteria; order Burkholderiales; family Burkholderiaceae_D; genus Telluria. The sequence continues at coordinate 5,428 of DASRUW010000365.1, forward strand.
GGCGTTCATCCGGCCAATTATAGCGGCACTCCTGTCATCCCCGGGCTCGGCGCCCCCCTTCGCGGGA
>DASRUW010000366.1:0-6458 GCA_035655255.1 Telluria sp.
ATGGACGGCCCGCTGGCGGAGTTCAACACCCGCCTGGCCATCGACACCTGCAAACGCAACCCCAAGTGGCGCCTGTCCCTGCAGACCCACAAACTTCTTCAGATTCCGTAACCCATGCTGACCATCACCCGCAAGCTGGAATTCGACGCCGGCCACCGCATCCCCGACCACAAGAGCCAGTGCCGCAACCTGCACGGCCACCGCTATACGCTGGAGATCACCCTGGTCGGCAACGTGATCGAGCAGGAAGGCAGCTCGGACAACGGCATGATCATGGACTTCTCGGACATCAAGTCGCTCGCCAAGCAGCACCTGGTGGACGTGTGGGACCACGCCTTCCTGGTCTACGAGAAGGACGCCGCCGTGCGCGATTTCCTGTCTTCGCTCCCGAACCACAAGACGGTGGTGATCGACCGCATTCCGACCGTCGAGAACCTGGCCCGCACCGCCTGGGACATCCTCAAGGCCGCCTATCAGGACCGCTATGGCACCGGCCTGCACCTGAACAAGCTGGTGCTGCACGAGACGCCGAACTGCTGGGCCGAGATCACGGAATGAACGGGGCGGCCAACCGCGACGAGGACTTCATGCGCCTCGCGCTCGAGCAGGCCCGCCTGGGCTGGGCCCAAGGCGAGGTGCCGGTCGGCGCGGTGGTGGTGAAGGATGGCGAAGTGGTGGCGCAAGGCTTCAACCAGCCGATCGGCCGCCACGACCCGACCGCGCACGCCGAAGTGGTCGCACTGCGCGCGGCCGCGGAAAAGCTCGGGAACTACCGCCTGCCCGGCTGCGAGCTGTTCGTCACGCTCGAACCCTGCCTGATGTGCTCCGGCGCCATGATGCACGCGCGCCTGGCGCGGGTGGTCTACGGCGCGGCCGATCCCAAGACCGGCGCCTGTGGTTCGGTTGTCAACCTGTTTGAAAATCCGCAGCTCAACCACCATACAGAGGTGAAAGGCGGCGTGCTGGCCGACGAAACCTCGGACCTGCTGCGCGCCTTCTTCGCCGAGCGCCGCGCCCTTGCCGCCGCCCGGCGCGCTCCGGAAGCCGACCCGGACTGATCCGACACATCAAAGATGGTATGCTCGTTGTGAGCATCAAGGAGGAGTAGTTTGAAACGCCGCACCCGCACATCCCGGCAAGTCCCTGTTCAAGAACCAATCGAACAACAGGAACACGCCGCGCCAGGCTTCATGCGCATGGCGCTGGAAATGCGCGCGCCCTGGGAGCTGGGCGCCTCGCTCGCGGCCTTGCCGCTGATGCGTAAATTGATACGCGGTGACGGGCATCCGGTGCTGGTCTTTCCGGGCCTGGCGGCAGGCGACATGACCACCCTCATCATTCGCCGCTTCCTGTCCGACCTGGGCTACGAAGCCTACGCGTGGGAGCAGGGCTTGAATTTCGGCCCGCGCCCCGGCGTGCTGGAAGGCTGCCTTGAGCGCATGGACCAGCTGCGCCGTGAGCACGGGCGTAAGATCAGCCTGGTCGGCTGGAGCCTGGGCGGTGTCTATGCGCGCGAGTTGGCCAAGCTCCAACCGGACGACGTGCGGTGCGTGGTGTCGCTCGGCTCCCCGTTCGCGGGCAGCCCGCGCGCGACCAACGCCTGGAAGGTTTATCAGCTCGTGTCCGGCGAATCGGAGATCGACGCGCAGCGCTACGCGGCCCTGCGCGAGACCCCGCCGGTGCCGACCACTTCGATTTTCTCCCGCACCGACGGCGTGGTCGCCTGGCAGTGCAGCCTCGAGCAGGAGACGGACCGCTCCGAGAACATCGAAATCCAATCGAGCCACGTGGGCATGGGCCTCAATCCGACGGCCCTGTATGCGATTGCGGACCGGCTCGCGCAACCCGAAGGCCAGTGGCGGCGGTTCGACCACGCCGGCCGTTCGGGGCTCAAGAAACTCTTGTTCCTCGACCCGCGGCGCGAAGCCAACTGGCCGAGGTCGTTCTTCGGACTGTTCTGAACGATGCGAGGTGGAGGACATGGATCACCTGAGCGTACTCGATGCCGCATTCCTTCACCTTGAAACACCGGACATGCCCATGCACGTGGGCGCCGTGCATTTCCTCCACCTGCCCGCCAGCCGGCACGCGGGTTTCATCGACGACCTGAAACGCCATGTGGCGGACCGGCTGCATGCGCTGCCGGTGTTCGCCCGCAAGCTGGCCACCATGCCGCTCGGCGTGGCCAATCCGGTCTGGGTGGCCGACGACGACATCGATCTGGATTACCACGTCCGCCATGCGCGCCTGCCGGGACCGGGCACGCTGGAACAGCTGGAACGCCATATCGCGGACCAGCATGCGCTGCCGCTGGACCGGGGCCGTCCGCTGTGGGAACTGCACGTGATCGAAGGCCACGCCGGAGGCAAGCTCGTGGTGTACGCCAAGGTGCATCACGCGGCGCTGGACGGGCAGGGCGCGGGCGCGCTGTATCAGACCCTGATGGATGCGACGCCGCATGCACCTGCGCCCTCGCGGCCGGAGCACGCGGCGCAGCCGGAAGCCGCGCCCAGCACGACCGGACTGCTTTCGTCCGCCGTGCTGCACTCGGTGCGCCAGGCTTACGACCTCGTGCGCAACGTGCCCGCGCACCTGCGCGCGGCGGTCAGCCTGCGTTCGAGCCGCCCGGCGCTGGCGCCGCGCAGCGTCTTCAACGCCACCATCACCGGCGAGCGCCAGTACGCGATGATGGGCGTGCCGCTCGACGAGATGGCGCGCGCGGGAAAAGCCTTCGGCAGCACCATCAATTCGGCCCTGCTGGCGGTGGTCAGTGGCGCGCTGCGCCGCTATCTGTTGCCTGGCGAGGCGCTGCCCGGACGCTCCATGGTGGCGGGCGTGCCGGTCAGCCTGCGCACCCGCGAGAGCGGTCATTTGAGCAACCAGGTTGGCATGTGGTTCGTGCAGCTGGCCACCGACGAGGAGGATCCCGCCGCACGCATGCGCCACATCGTCACCAACACCAAGGCCATGCGCCTGGGCGTGTCGCGCGCCAGGACGCTGATGCTGACCGATCTGCCCAGCTTCGGCCTGCCCTGGCTGATGGAGGGTGCGATCGCCTTGGTAGGGCGCGCGCGGCTGGCCGATGCGTTGCCGATGCCCGTGAACCTCGTGGTCTCGAATGTGAGCGGCCCACAGCAGTCCCTGTACCTGGCCGGTGCGCGCGTGGAAAGCGCGTATCCGGTCGCCATCGTCACCCATGGACTGGCGCTGAATGTCACCGCGCAAAGCTACTGCGACACGCTCTGTATCGGTGTGACGGCGGCGGCCAGCGCGGTACCCGACATGCAGCGCTTCATGGCTGCCATGCGGGACTCGCACCGGGAGTTGATGCGCGCTGCCGGGGTGCATCCTGAGCCGGAGCTGGGCGCCACCAAATCCGCACCGAAGCGGTCGGGCCGGCGTGCGAAGCCTGCCGCCGATCAGGACGAAGCTCCGGTGCGCAAGCCGCGCAAGCGCAGCGTGGTGTCCGTCGCCTCGACCACCGCGTCGTCGACGCTGCGCCGCAAGCGCCCGGCCGCTGCCGAACCAGAGCCGCCCGTCCCGGCTCCGCGTCCGTCGAAAACGCGGGCGCGCCGCAAGGAGGTCTGAACCGTGCCATTCGTCCGCGCCAACGGCATCGACATCGCGTACGCGCGTTCGGGCGACCCGAACGGGCGGCCGATCCTGCTGATCATGGGTCTGGGCATGCAGCTGACGGCCTGGCCGGACGAATTCGTGGACGGATTGGGAGAGCTGGGTTTCGACGTGATCCGCTTCGACAACCGCGATTGCGGACTGTCGACCGCGTTCGACGATGCCGGCACGCCGAGCCGGATCTGGACCTGGGTAAAGGCCGCCATCGGCCTGCCCGTGCACAGTGCGTACTCGTTGGAAGACATGGCGGACGACGCGGCCGGCCTGCTCGATGCGCTCAAAGTGCCGCGCGCGCACGTCGTCGGTGTCTCGATGGGCGGCATGATCGGCCAGGTGCTGGCGGCCCGGCATCCGCAAAAGGTGTTGACACTGACGTCGATCATGTCGAGCAGTGGACGGCGTAATCTGCCGCGCGCGACACCCAAGGCGCGTGCCGCGCTGCTGCGGCGGCCGAAAGGATCCGACCGGGCCGCGCTCGTGGAGCACCTGGTCGATGTGTTCCGCACCATCGGCAGTCCGGCCTACCCGACCCCGGAGCGCCAGCTGCGCGAGCGCATCGCCCGCAGCCTGGATCGCGGCATGAACATGGAAGGCGTGCTGCGCCAGCTGGTGGCCATCGTCGCCAGCGGCGACCGCAGCCGGCTGCTGCGCACCATACGCACGCCGACCCTCGTGATCCATGGCGCTGCCGACCCGCTGCTGCCGCCCGCCTGCGGCGAGGACACGGCCCGCCAGATTCCCGGCGCGCGCTTCGAGCTGATCGAAGGACTGGGCCACGATCTGCCACCCGCCTTGATCGAGCGCTTCCTCGCCTTGATCGACGCCCACACGCACGGTAAGATGGCGCCCGACCCTATCCCCCGCCTATTCGAACGACAGTGAACTTCCCTAAACTTGGCCTGGCCATCGTGGCCCCTGGCGGCTGCGCGCCGGATGGCGCCCAGCTCGAACGCGGCATCGAACGCCTGCAACAGACCTCCGGCAGCACCATCCACAACTACTACGACCACGCCAAGGCTTTCCAGCGCTTCGGCGGCACGGACCGGAGCCGCCTGGAGCAGCTGCACGCCGCTGCCCGCGACCCGGACGCGCAGGTCGTGATGGCGCTGCGCGGACAATACGGCATCAGCCGCGTGCTGGACGCCATCGACTTCGACCTGCTGGCCGACAGCGGCAAGATCTTCGTCGGCTATTCGGATATCACGGCGCTGCATATGGGCCTTTACGCCAAGCGCGGCAAGATCAGCTACGCCGGCCCCATGTTCTACGGCGACTTCACCGGAGACGAACTGAATCCTTATACCGTTTCGCAGTTCGTGGACTGCCTGCGCGGCCCGACCCACACCGTGCAGGGCGAGGGCGCCCGCAATCCGGATGTGGACGTGGAAGGACGGGTCTGGGGCGGCAACCTGTCCATGTTCGTGCACCTGGCCGGGACCCCATGGTTTCCGGACATCGACGGCGGCATCCTGTACTTCGAGGACGTGAACGAACACCCATACCGCATCGAGCGCATGCTGCTGCAACTGCTGCACATGGGCGTACTGCAGCGGCAGAAAGCCCTGGTGCTGGGCGCGATCACGGCCTTCAAGCTGGCGCCGAGCGACAACGGCTACGATTTCGACGTCATGTTGGCCTACCTGCGCGAGCGGCTCCCGATTCCGGTGCTGACCGGCCTGCCGTTCGGCCACGTGCCGGTGCGCTGCACGATTCCGTTCGGCGCTCCTGCCCATCTTGTTTCGCGCGAAGGTCGATTCGAACTCACCATGCGCGACTACCCAACCCTCGACCTGGCCTGACATGCTGTCCGAACAAAGCTACTACCGCGCCACCGCGGGCACCACGGCGTATCCGCCGCTCTCCGGCAGGCAGGAGGCGGAGATCTGCATCATCGGCGGCGGCTTCGCGGGCCTGGCGACCGCCGCGGCCCTGATGGAGCGCGGCGTCAAGGACGTGGTGCTGCTGGAGGCGCAGCAGATCGGCCATGGCGCTTCCGGGCGCAACGGCGGCTTCGTGTTCGGCGGGTTCTCGCTCGGCGAGCGCGGACTGCTTGATACAGTCGGCGCAGAAGAGGGTAAAAAACTGTATCAGATGACGCTGGACGCGGTGGACCGCATCCGCGGCCGCATCGCGCGCTACGGCATCGACTGCGACGCTCGCCACGCCGGCATCTATCTGGCCAACTGGTTCGACGACGACAGCATTCTCGAACAGCAGCAGCGCTTCATGCAGGACTCGCTGGGCGTCGAGTGGAAGCGGGTAGGGCGGGACGAGCTGCACGAGAAGCTGCGCTCGCGCCGCTATTTCGGCGCCCTGTACGAGGAAAACGCGTTCCATTTCCACCCCTTGAAGTACGCCCAGGGCCTGGCCTGGGCGCTGGCCGGCGGCGGCGTGCGCCTGCACGAGGGCAGCCGCGTCGCCGCGCTCCAACGCGAAGGCGCCCACTGGCGCGTCGCCACGGCCGGCGGCGAAGTGCTGGCCAAAGAGGTCGTGGTCTGCTGCGGCGGCTACATCGAGAAGCTTTACCCCAGGCTGGCCGGCGCGATCCTGCCCATCGCCACCTACGTGATGGTGACCGAGCCGCTCGGCGAGCGCCTGCAGGACGCCATGCGCACCGATGCTGCCGTCTACGACACCCGTTTCGCCTTCGATTACTACCGCCCGCTGGCCGATTCGCGCATCCTGTGGGGCGGCCGCATCTCGATCCGCGACCGCAGTCCGGCCGACGTGGCGCGCCTGCTGTATGGCGACCTGCTCAAGGTCTATCCGCAGCTGGCCGGTGTCGGCGTGGAATACGCCTGGAGCGGCATGATGAGCTACGGCCG
>DASRUW010000367.1:0-2460 GCA_035655255.1 Telluria sp.
GAACACGATGCGGCGCGGCTGGTCGATCTCGCGGTAGTCGAAGCGGCCGTACATCGTGGCGCCCGGCGCAGCCGGGTAGTGCATCGCGTAGTGGAACATGCCGCCCGGGCGCGGCACGTGGCGCAGCACCTGCAGCTTGCATTCCTTCGGGCCCCACCAGTGCTGCAGGTGGGCGGTCTCCATCATCGTGCGGAACACCAGTTCCCGCGGCGCCTTGAACACGCGGCGGATCGTGAAGCGCACAGCGTCAGCGTTTTCCATTGCTCTTTTCCTCCTTGGCCTGTAGTTCGATGAGATAGTCCTCCAGCCGGTCCAGGCGCTCGTCCCAGAGCTGGCGGTATTGTTCGAGCCAGCCGGTCGCTTCGCGCAGAGGCTGCGCTTCCAGTTTGCAGGGGCGCCACTGCGCGTGGCGCGAGCGCGAAATCAGGCCGGCGTGTTCCAGCACTTTCAGGTGCTTGGTCACGGCCGGCAGGCTGATGTCGAATGGCTCGGCCAGCTGCGAGACCGTCGCCTCGCCGTCGGCCAGCCGGGCCAGGATCGCGCGCCGGGTGGGGTCGGCCAGCGCGGCGAAGGTGTCGCTCAGGTGATCGGTCCGCATTTGTTTAACCGTTCAGTTAATTAACCTATTGGTAAAGTACACCCCAAAGCGAGAACTGTCAAGCGTGCCCGCCGTTCTCAGATCAGGGGAGGATTTCGCGCACCAGTCCCGGCGGGCGCGCCAGGCGCACCCCTTTTTCCGTCGCCACGAAGGGACGGTTGATCAGGACCGGGTGCGCCACCATGGCGTCCAGCAGCTGCTCGTCGGTGGCGTGGTCCAGGCCGAGCTCGGCGTATTGCGGCTCCTTGCTGCGGATGGCGTCGCGTACCGACAGTCCGGCGCGCTCGATCAGCTCGCGCAGCTTCTCGCGGGTGGGCGGGTGCTCCAGATAGTCGATCACCTGGGGCTCGATGCCGGCTGCGCGGATCAGCTCCAGCGCGCCGCGCGAATTGCTGCAGCGGGGGTTGTGGTAGATGGTCGTCGTCATCGCGCGAACATAGCGCAGCCGGCGGCGCGGCGCAAGCCGCGATTTCCTTGGCGACCGGCTCAAACCGCTATAATGCGCACGCAATTTCTAGTTGGAACGACCTTGAACACCGAACCCTCCTACCTCCTGCGACCCGCGGAGCTGCCCACCCTACGCCAGCGCGTGTCGCTGCGCATCCTGAACCTGCTCGGCTGGCGCATGCGCTTCAAGCCGCTGCCCGGGCCGCACGGCGTGGCGATCGTCTACCCGCACACGTCGAACTGGGATGTGGTGGTCGGCCTGCTGGCCAAATGGGCGGTCGCCCTGCCCTTCCGCTGGCTGGCCAAGGAAAAACTGTTTCGCGGCCTGGCCGGCAAGACCGTCGGCAAGGTGTTCCAGTCCTGGGGGGCGATCCCGGTCGAACGCGGGGCCTCCACCGGCGCCACCCAGCGCCTCGCCCAGCACATGCTGGCCTCGGACTGGTGCTGGGTCGCCCTGGCGCCGGAAGGCACGCGCAGCTGGAAACCGCACTGGCGCAGCGGCTTCTACCACCTCGCCGTGACGGCCAAGGTGCCGCTGCTGATGGTCTGGTTCGATTATCCGAACAAGGAGATCGCCGTGTGCGAGTACGTGGACCTGAGCGGCGACATCGAAGCCGACATGGCCGCCATCCGCGCCGTCTACGCCGGCCACCACGGCCTGCATCCCGAACTGGAATGCCCGATCGAACTGGCGCCGCCGCGCGCCTGATTCATGCGCCGGCGCGCAGGAACAAACTCTTGTAATAGATCGCGTTGGCACGCCACACGCCGTCCGGGCTGCACGCGTATTCGGGCAGCCCGCCGATGCACACGAAGCCCTGCGCTTTGTAGAAGGCTTCCGCCCCCGATCCCGCTTCCGTATCCAGGTACAGCAGGCCGCGTTCGCGCGCGCGGGACTCGCGTTCGACCGCATCCATCAACAGGGCCGCGATGCCGCGCCGGCGCGCCTGGCTGTGCACGATCAGCTTCTGGATTTCGGCGCGGTTGACGCCATTCGCGCGCAGGCACAGGTCCAGCTGCACGGTGCCGAGAACGACGCCGTCCTCCTCCGCCACGAACAGCAGGCGCGCTCCCTCGCACATGGCCGCGTGCACGCCGCGCCAGTAGGCCGCCGCCTCGGGCGCATCGATCGAGTCCAGGAAGCCGACCGAAGAACCGTTGCGCACGCAGTCGATCAACAGCGTGCAAAGCTGGCCGGCGCGCGCGTCGAGGGCGGTCGGGTCGAGTCGAATAATGTCCATACAGCGTTCAAGGTTGACGATGACGCCCAACTGAAGTGCATAAGCCGTGCCATGCTTGCGCGGCTGCGGCTGCGCCCGAACGGTGCGCGCCGCACCGCTTCGGCGCACGGACGCACTTCAGGCGGGCGCGAGATCGTCGGCGGCCATCGCGGTGCTCAAGTAGATTTTGCCGCT
>DASRUW010000368.1:0-8215 GCA_035655255.1 Telluria sp.
GACTGGGCGCGCAGGATGGCCGCCACCCCGCGCATTTCCTCGAGCGGCATCAGGAGCTGGGCGCCCTGCACCGGGAAGCGGCGGAAGGCGCCCAGCTTGTCCCCGGTCAGCTGGTTGGGCGGCACCCGCAGCATGTCGTCCGCGAAGCCGATCTTGCCGACGTCGAGCAGCAGGCCGGCGATGAACACTTCCTGCGCCTCCTGCGCCGGCAGGCCGATGCGGTTGGCGATGCGCCGCGCCAGGTCCGCCACGCGGCGCGAGTGGCCGGCCATGGCCGGATCGCGCAGCTCCACCATGCCGGCCAGTATTTTGATGGTGGTGATGAAGTTGGCCTTGAGCTTCTGGTTGGCCTGGGCGATGTCGCGCGTGCGCGCCTCGACCTTCGCTTCCAGGGTCTGATTCAACTGGCGCAGCTCCTCGTTCTGGCGCTGGGCCAGGCGTTCCAGCTCGCGCCGTTCGAGCGCGTGGCGCACGATCAGGGCGATGTCGTTGTCGTCCCAGGGCTTGGTGATATAGCGGAAGATCTCGCCGCGGTTGATGGCCGCCAGGATGGACTGGATGTCGGAGTAGCCGGTCAGCAGCAGGCGCACCGTGTCCGGCCAGTCCTGGCGCACCTGCTCCAGGAACTGGGCGCCGTCCATGCCGGGCATGCGCATGTCGGAGATGACCAGGTCCACCGGCTGCTCGCGCAGCACCGCGAGGCCGGCCGCGCCGCTGTCGGCGGTGAGCACCTTGTAGCCATGGGTACGGAACAGGCGGCGCAGCGCCGACAGGATGTTCGGTTCGTCGTCCACGCACAGGAGTGTGGCCGGGCTGGGGGCGGCGAGCGGTTCGGATGGAACGGCTTGATTCATCAGGGCTCCTTGCGTTGCCGGATCGGCAGCACGAGACGGAAGGTGGTACCGCGGCCTACTTCGCTATCGACCTCGATGCGGCCGCTGTGTTTCTGAATGATGCCATAAGCGAGGGACAGGCCCAATCCCGTACCCTTGCCGATCGGCTTGGTGGTGAAGAAGGGATCGAAGATGCGCCCCAGGTGCTCCTTCGGGATGCCGCTGCCGTTGTCCTCCACGTCGATCCAGACGTGGTCGGCGTCCAGGGTGCCGGTGCGCAGCGTTATCTTGCCGCGCTGGGGGCCGATCGCGTGGGCCGCGTTGACCACCAGGTTCATGATGACCTGGTTGATCTGCGACTGCAGGCACTCCACTTCCGGGATGTCGCCGTATGCGCGCACCACGTCGGCCTTGTATTTGACCTCGTTGGCGACGATGTTGAGGGTCGAGTCGATCCCGGCGTGGAGGTTGGCCCAGGCCCATTCCTGGCTGGTGTCCACGCGCGAGAAGTCCTTCAGGTCCTGCACGATGTGGCGCACCCGCACGATGCCTTCGCGCGACTCGTTCATCAGCACCGGAATGTCCTCGCGCAGGAAATCGAGTTCTATGTCCGCGCGCAGGGCGCCGAGGCGCTGGGCGGTGGCGGGCGGCGCCTCGGCCTCAGCCTGCTGGTAGGCGTCGAGCATGCGGAACAGCTGTTCCAGGTAGTTCTGCAGGGTGCCGAAGTTGGAGAAGATGTAGCCGATCGGGTTGTTGATCTCGTGCGCCACGCCGGCCGCCAGCTGGCCGATCGAGGCCAGCTTGTCGGACTGGATCAGCTGTTCCTGGGCCTGCGACAGGCGCGCGTTCAGTTCCGTCAGCTCGATGTTCCGGCGCCGCAGTTCGTCCTCGGCGCTCTGGCGCTGGCGGATGTCCTGGGCCAGTTCCTCGTTGACCTGGGCCAGTTCGGCGGTGCGCCGGGCCACCAGGTGCTCCAGGTTCTGGTGCGCCATGCGCAGGGCGTTCTCGGCGAAGCGGCGCTCGGTGACGTCGCGCATGGACTGGATGGCGCCGACCACGGCGCCGTCGTGGTCGCGCAACGGCGCGGCCGTGATCTGCAGCCAGTGGCCGCTCTCGCCCAACTCTTCGAAGTACTCCTCGGCCTCGTACGCCCCGGCGATTACCGACGAGGCGCGGTAGCGCTCCAGCGCCCTGGTGTTCGCATCCAGGATCAGGTCGGCCAGGGTCGGGCGGGCGTCCGGATAGAAGGCGCGCGCATGGCGGTGGGTGCCGACCATCTCGCCCGCCATGTAGCTGAGGAGATGTTCGCAGGCCTTGTTCCAGTGCGTGACCATGTGATCACGGTCGATGGCGAAAGTGGCCACCGGATGTCCGTCGAAGAATTCGGACAGGGGAATGCTGGAACCTGCCGGAGTTTGGGGCAGGTTGTCGTACATGTCCATCGCGTCTTCCGTCATGTCACCAAAATGTTGCACAGTTCATCGCAGGTCTTTTCCGCGGCGTCGAACAGGGCTTCGCTGGCGCCCTCGTCCAGCTGCAGCAAGTCCCATACGTGCTGGGGCAGGTCCGGCACCTGGGCGTCGTCATCGCCGGCCAAGTCGAGCGCGACGGCCAGCGCATTGGCGCCCTGGATCAGGCCGACCAGGGGGGCGGCCGCGGGATTGTAGTCGTGGTGTGAAGCGACCATCTCGCGGATCGCGGGCGGGAAGCGCCAATGCCCCATCAGTTCCGAGCCGACCAGGGCGTGGTCGATGCCCAGCACGGCGCGTTCGGCCTCGATGTCCAGGCAGTCGGCGCTGCGCCGGTGCGCGCGCGTCTGCGCATACAGCTCCGGGTAGACGCTGGCCAGGGCCAGGATGCCGACGTCGTGCAGCAGGCCCGCGAGGAAGGCCGTCTCCTCGGCCACGCCGACGCGGCCGGCCAGCAGGCGCGCGCAGACGGCGGTGCCGATCGAGTGGCGCCAGAAGGTCGCGTAGTGCAGGCCGGAGGTGCTGTCCTGCTTGAAATTGCCGGTCACGGCGCACACCGTCACCAGGTTGCGCAGGTTGTGAAAGCCGAGCACCGAAATCGCCTGGCCCACGGTGTTGACCCGCGTCGGCAGGCCGTAGAAGGAGGAATTGGCCAGGCGCAGCACCTGGGCCGCGAGGCCAAGATCGAGCGCGATCTTGTCGGCCAGGGCGCCGATGTCGGCGTCTTCGTCGCCCATGGTGGCGATCACGTCGGCCACCAGCGCCGGCAGGGCCGGCAGGCTGCGCACGGATTTCACGACGTCGGGCAAGACCAGGGAACCCATCTCTTCACCTCATGCGATAGGCCAGCACCATGGCCTTGAGGCGCATGACCGGACCCGCGTCCGGGCTGCGCCGAAACAGTCGATCCAGGCGCGCCGCGCGGCGCGTGCGCTCGGCTTCCGACAGCGCGGGATCGGCGTCGGGCACGATCTCGAGCTGTTCCACGCCGCGCCGGCGCAGGCCGGCCAAGTGGCCATCGTTGAGGGTGGTCCCGGCCGGCAGGAGCACGGTGGCGCCCTGGGTCACGGGCGCGGCCAACTCCATGCCGGCGCGCGCTTCGTCCAGGGTAATGATTGCGCTCATACGGTTTCTCCGCAGGGTTCGAAGGTGACCAGGCAGCCGCGCGAGGCGGACGCGGTCCCCATCGGCTGCACGCGCGCCCACAGGAAGCTGCCGTCGGCCGCCTGGACGTAGCGCGCCGGTCCGTCGCCATACAGTTCCGGCATGAGCTCGTGCGCGTCCTCGCCCAGCAGGCGCACCCCGCCGCGCAGGCCGCGGCTGGCGGCGGCGTTCACGAACACGATCGTGCCTTCCTCGTCCAGCCCGATCACCGGCACCGGAATGAATTGCAGCAGTTCGTGCGCCACCGTGAGGCTGACCTGATCGGCCCGGATCTGCTGCTGCTTTTGCACCAGCAGCCGTTCCATGCGCCGGTTCAGGGCCGCCAGCTCGAAGATGGCGGCGCGCAGTTCGCGCGTCAGGCGCTCATTTTCGTCGGCGATGCCTTTCAGGCGGAAGGCTTCCGCGATCTGGGCGCGCAGCAGTTCGTCGTCCCAGGGTTTGGTCAGGAATTTGTAGATCGCGCCTTCGTTCACGGCATCGGTCACCGATTGCAGCTCGGTGTACCCGGACAGCATGATGCGCACCGTGTCCGGGTAGATCTCGCGCGCCGCGCGCAGGAAGTCGCTGCCCAGCATGCCGGGCATGCGCTGGTCCGAGATGATCACGTCCACCGGCTGCGCGCGCAGCAGTTCCAGCGCTTCGGCGCCGCCGTTGGCGGTGAGGATCTGGTAGCCATCCTGGCGCAGCAGGCGGCGCAGGGCGGACAGGATGCCCGGCTCGTCGTCCACCAGCAGCAGGGTGCGCTTTGCCGCGACCGCCGGCAGCAGGGGCCGCGGCACGGCGGCGGCGCCGAGCAGCTGGCCGATGTCCGCGGCCGCCACCGGCGCGCCGAACCACGCGCCCTGGGCGCGGTCGCACATCTGCTGGCGCAGGCAGTCGCACTGGGCTTCGCGGTCCACGCCGGCCGCGTCGACCTCGATGCCGAGATGGTGGGCCATGGTCAGGACCGCCTTGCACAGGGAGGTCGCGCGCGCGTCGTCGGGCAGGGCGTGCGTGAGGCTGGGGCCGAGCTTGAGGTGGTCCAGATCGAGCTGGCGCAGCAGGGTGAGGGCGGCGTAGCCGTCCGCGTCGTCGTACAGGGTGAGCGCCAGGCCGGCGTCGCGCAGGCGCGCCAGCGCATGTTCCGCACCCATCAGGTCGTGGGCGACGATGCCGTCCGCGACCTCGAAGCCGATCAGACCCTGGTCGACGCCGCGCGTGGCCAGCAGCTCGGCCACGCGGCCGGGGAAGCGGCGGTCGTGCAGCTGCAGGGCGGACAAGGGCAGGGCCAGCGGCAGCAGGGGCAGGCCGGCGGCGCGCCACTCGGACAGGTGGCGCAGCGCGCGCCGCAGGGCCCAGTCGGCGAGGGCGGCGGCGAGGGGGAAATCGGCGGGGCGCAGCGTGCTCCAGTCGCGCCAGCCGCTACGCCAGCGCGGCAGCACGTCGAGCGCACAGACCGCGCCGTCGTGCAGGTTCACCACCGGGGCATAGCACAGGTCGAAATTGCCGGACAGGTGGGCTTGCCACAGGGTCTGACTCAAGGGGGGCTGGTTGTCGGCGGCGCGGCTGTCTTCGCGTTGCAGCGGCGGGAGGTCAGCCACCAGCAGGGCATAGCGCTCCGGCCCGAAATCGGCGGGGCCGGCCTTGACGGTGCGGATGCCTTCGGCGGTATCGATGTCGACCCGGGCCGCGTCGCCGCCGGCGGCCGCCGCGATGGCCGTGTGCAGGGCGCGCGCCGTGCGCAGGTCCGCGGGCAGGCGTTGGAAGGCGGGATTGGCATAGACCGGCGCGTCTTGCGCGGCCGCGCTGAACAGCGCCGCCGGTTGCGCAAAGTCGTCTAACAGACCAGCCAGAAACTCGAGAACTTCACGTTCCATTGGCATCTCCCCGATGAGGGATATCCTATCATGCTCTACGGAAACAGGTAGACAATATTTAATAACTATGCAGCTTGCATATTGTTGCGCATGCACTAATCCGGCGCGTGGCGATAGGTAAGCAGCTGCTCGGTGCAAAAATTCAGGCGGTCGCACAGGATCACGGACAAATTCAGCAGGATCTGGATGACCGTGGCCGGCATGGTACGGGTCAGGCCCTGGATGAACTGCTGGGACAGCACCAGCACGTCCAGGTCGGTCAGCGCCACCACCGAAGCGGTGCGCGCGCGCCGCGTGACGAAGGCCATCTCGCCGAAGATCTGCCCCTTGCCGAGGGTGGCGATGGTGCAGGGCTGGGCCCCGGCGCTGCGCCGCACTTCGGCCGCCCCATTCAGGATCAGGTACATCTCGTGTCCCATGACACCCTGGCGCACCACCAGCTCGCCGGCCGGCACCTTGACCACGCGCGAGGCGGCGATGAATTTCTCGGCCGCCGCCGCGGGCAGGCCGCGGAACAGGGCGATGTCGGTCGCGTACATCTCCTGCGCCAGCGCGCGGGTGAACTCCTCGTCCACCAGGCCGGCGTGCACGCCGCCGTGGCTGTATTCGGGGAACTGGCGCGCGAACCAGCCATCCGTTTCGGGCCGGTTGGGGAATTCGCGCGCGATGCGCAGCAGGGGCGAGCGCACGCGCGCGAGGTGGTCGGCGTCTTCGGCCAGCAGCACCATCGGGATGTGAAAGCCGCTGTCCGGATCGACCACCGCCTGGGTGTAGCGCCGGTAGCCGAGCTGCTCGTACAGGCGGACGAGGGCCGGCGTGCACTGGCAGAAGTTGACCCGTCCGCCGCGCTCGCGCACGAGCTGGTAGGCGTGGTCGAACAGGCGGCTGATGGCGGCGCCGCTGCGGAAGAAGCGGTCGATGGCCAGGCGCGAGGTGAAGCTCCAGCTGGCCGGCGGAAAGCGGCCGAACGCGGACAGGGCGTACTGCCGCCGGATATGGGCGGGCAGGTCGGGGTGGCCCCAGGTGATGCGGATGGTGCCGATCACGGCGCCTTCGAGCACCGCGCACAGCACGGTCGCGTGCTCGTTGTCGAATTCATCACGCAGCTCGCGCTGCAGGTGATCGGCGTTGGCCTCTTCCTTGTGCAGCTCGTCGACCGTGACCGCGTAGCGCAGGCGGTAGGCCGCCTGCAGCAGGCGCGCGTCGTGCGCGGCGTCGACGATCCGGATGTCCTCTGCGAGCAGATCGAGCATGGGCTTTTCCCGTGGTCGTGATCGTGATCCGATTATACGGGCCGTTCTGCCCGCCGCGCGAGGTTTATAGCGCGGTGCGCAGCGCAAACAGCTCCGGGAACAACACCACGTCGAGCATCTTGCGCAGGTAGCTCACGCCGGCCGTGCCGCCGGTGCCGGTCTTGAAGCCGATGATGCGCTCGACCGTGGTCACGTGGCGGAAGCGCCAGAAACGGAAGGCCGTCTCCAGGTCGACCAGCTTTTCGGCCAGCTCGTACAGGGCCCAATGGCGCCCGGGGTCCTGGTAGACCGCGAGCCAGGCCGCCTTGACCGATTCGTCGGGCTGGGTCGGGCGGGTCCAGTCGGCGGCCAGACGCGCGGGCGCGATCGGAAAGCCGCTGCGCGCCAGCAGCATGATCGATTCGTCGTACACGGACGGCGCGTGCAGTTCGGCCTCGAGCACGGCGTGCGCTTCGGGCGCGCTGGCGTGCACGGCCAGCATGTTGGGGTTCTTGTTCCCGAGGATGAATTCGAGCTGGCGATATTGGTGCGACTGGAAGCCGGAGGAGGCGCCCAGGTGCGGGCGGATGGCCGAGTATTCCGGCGGCGTCATCGTGGCCAGTACGTCCCAGGCGTGCACCAACTGGTCCATGATGCGCGCGACGCGGGCCAGCATCTTGAAGGCCGGTTCCAGCTCCCCGGTCTTGATGTGCGCGCGCACGGCGTGCATCTCGTGCAGCATCAGCTTGAGCCATAGCTCGCTGGTCTGGTGCTGGATGATGAAGAGCATCTCGTTGTGGTTGGGCGAGCGCGGATGCTGGGCGTGCAGGATCTGGTCCAGGCCCAGGTAGTCGCCATAGCTCATGGACTGCGAAAAGTCCATCTGGGCGCCGTGCCAGGCGGCGGAGGGCGTGGTCGGTTCGGTGCTCATGCTGGTTCCTGTTCAAGTGACGGCGCCGCGGCGCGCATGGATGTCGTAAGCCTGGTCGTCGAGGATCGCGCGCAGGGTCTCCACCGCGTCCCACACGTCGGCGTAGCGGGTGTAGAGCGGGGTGAAGCCGAAGCGCATGATGTGCGGCTCGCGGTAGTCGCCGATCACGCCGCGCGCGATCAGGGCCTGCATCACCGCGTAGCCGTGCGGATGGGTGAAGCTGACCTGGCTGCCGCGCCGCGCATGGTCGCGCGGGGTGACCAGGCCGAGCGGATGGGCGGCGCAACGCTGCTCGACCAAGGCGATGAACAGGTCGGTCAGGGCCAGCGACTTGGCGCGGATGGCCCGCATGTCGGCCGCGTGGAAGATCTCCAGTCCGCATTCGACCAGGGCCAGCGCGACCACCGGCTGGGTGCCGCACAGGGCGCGGCCGATGCCGGCGCAGGGCTCGAACGCGGGCGCCATGGCGAAGGGGCGGGCGTGGCCCCACCAGCCCGCTAGCGGCTGCACGAAGTCGGCCTGGTGCCGTTCCGGCACCCAAATGAAGGCCGGGGCGCCCGGGCCGCCGTTCAGGTATTTATACGTGCAGCCGACCGCGAAGTCGGCGCCGGCGCCGTGCAGGTCGACCGGCACCGCGCCGGCGGAGTGGGCCAGGTCCCACAGGGCGAGCGCGCCCTGGGCATGCGCGTGCGCGGTGACGGCCGCCATGTCGTGCTGGTAGCCGGTGCGG
>DASRUW010000369.1:0-4418 GCA_035655255.1 Telluria sp.
GCCAGCTCGGGGGGCGCCCAATAGGCCGCCAACGAATCGTAGGTCGGCATGGCGAGTCCTTTCAGGAGGTTTTCTTTTTATTCAGCTGCTTTTCGAACTCTACGTCCAGTCTGCTGATCTTCTTGAGTTTTTGCGGTCCCAGTTTGTTCACGAAGGCGACGAATTCGTCCAGCTCCAGCGGCGCGCACAGGGGCGGCTCGCCCGGGCGCTCGCTGACGAAGAACAGGCCTTCCGCCGTGCGCGCCATGGACCAGCTCTTGCTGCCGCTGCGCTCCTTCAGGCGGTCCACGGCGGCGCTGGCGCGGGTCGAGCGCGGCGCGGCCATCAGATCGCCTCCGTGCGCTGTTCGAGCCAGGCCCGCGCGGCGCCGTCCACGTGCGGAACCAGCCGGGCGCGCACCGTCGCATGATAGGCGTTGAGCCAGGCGATTTCATCGTCGCGCAGCAGCGCGCGGTCGATGCAGCGGGTATCGAAGGGGCACAGGGTCAGCGTTTCGAAGCGCAGGAAGTCGCCGAACTCGGTCTGCTGCGCCGGCACGTTGAGCACCAGGTTCTCGAGACGGATGCCCCAGCGCCCCGGTTTGTAGATGCCCGGTTCGACCGAGGTGATCATGCCCGGCTCCATGGCCGTATGCGGTTCCGGCGCCGTGCTCGGCGAGATCGACTGCGGACCTTCGTGCACGTTGAGGAAGTAGCCGACGCCGTGCCCGGTGCCGTGGCCGTAATCGATGCCGGCCGCCCAGATCGGCGCGCGCGCCAGGGCGTCCAGCAGCGGCGACTTGGTCCCCCGCGGGAAGACGGCCGCGGACAATGCGATCACGCCCTTGAGCACGAGCGTGAAATCGCGCTTCTGTTCGGGCGACGGCGTGCCGACCGGGACGACGCGCGTGATGTCCGTGGTGCCGCCGAGGTACTGGCCGCCGGAATCGATCAGCAGCAGCCCGTCCGCATCGATGGCGGCATGCGCTTGCGGCGTCGCGTGATAGTGGATGACCGCGCCGTTGGCATTGAAGCCGACGATGGTGCCGAAGCTGGGCGACACGAAACCGGGGCGGCGCGCGCGCGCCGCGGTGATCTCGCGGTCGATGTCCAGTTCCGTCAGCCGACGGTTCGGATCCGCCAGCTGCGGATCGAGCCAGGCGAAGAACTCGCACAGGGCCGCGCCGTCCTGCTCCATGGCCGCGCGGACGTGGCGCGCTTCCGCCTCGGTCTTGCGCGATTTGGCGAACGTCGTGGGATTGACGGCCTCGATCACGCGCACCGCCTCCGGCACCGCGGCCCGCATGCCCGCCGTGACGCGGCGCGGGTCGATCAACAGCGCCGCGCCATCCGGCAGGGCGCGCAAGGCGGCGGCCGCCTCTTCATATGGCGCCACGGCGATGCCGTCCGCCTCGAGCGCCTGCCCGGCCGCGGCCGACAGCTTGCCCGGGGCGACGAACAGCGTCCCGCCCTGCGCATCGAGCAGTGCGTGGGAAACGAACACGGGGTTGTAGTTCACGTCCGCGCCGCGCAGGTTGAACAGGTAGGCGATGTCGTCCAGCGTGGACAGGAAATGGTGGGTCGCGCCGGCCGCCTGCATCGCCTGGCGCAGCGCCGCGAGCTTGGCGGCGCGCGGCAACGTGGCGTACGGCGGCTCGTGCTCGCACACCGGGGCCGGAGGCAGGGCCGGCCGCCCTTCCCACACCGCATCGAGCAAATCGAGGTCGGTGCGCAGGTGGATGCCGCGCCGCGCCAGCGCATCCTGCAGCAGGCGCATCGTGGCCAGGCCCAGCACGCGCGCATCGACGGCCGCCGTCTGGCCGGGCCGCAGCGCCGCGGCCAGCCAGTCGATCCACTGCACGCTGGCGCCCGAGGAGATCTTCATCAGCGCGATGCCGGTGCCCGCCAGCTGGGTCTCGGCCTGCTCCCAATAGCGCGCGTCGGTCCATACGCCGGCGACATCCGCGGTGGCGATGAAGGTGCCGACCGAACCGGTAAACCCGGACAGCCACTCGCGCCCTTGCCAGCGCGCGGGCAGGTATTCGGACAGGTGGGGATCGGACGAAGGGACGATGCAGGCATCCACGCGGGCCTGCTGCATGGCCCCGCGCAGGCGCGCGAGGCGGTCGGCGCGGGCGGGTACGGAATCGAGCGGCATGACGGCTGGGAGTCGGTTCAAAGCGCCATGATACGCCTTATGCCTGGAAGTGGCGCAGCCCCTCCAGGTCGAGCACGCGGATGCCGCCGTAGTCGAGCCGCACCAGGCCTTCGCGCTCGAGCACCTGGAGCGCCTGGTTGGCGCGCTGGCGCGAGGCGCCGGACAGGTAGCCGATCTCCTCCTGGGAAATCTGCACCAGCGTGTCCAGGCCCGGATACAGGTGGGCGTTGAACATCGCGGCCAGGCAGCGCGCGACCCGCGTGTCCACGTCCAGCAGGCGGTCCGTCTCGACCAGGCCGATGAACTGGCCGAGGCGCTCGTTCAGCTGCATCAGCAGAAAACGGGTGAACGGCAGCGAGTGTTCCAGCAGGTCGTCGAACACGGCGCGCGGCATGCGCGCCACGCGCGTGTCGCGCAGGGCGATCACGTCGTATTTGCGGCGGTCGTCCTTGAGCAACGAGCCTTCGCCGAACCAGCCGCCGGTGGGCACGCCGGTAAAGGTGACGTTCTTTCCGGACGGTGAGAAGTTGTTCATCTTGACCAGCCCCTCGATGATGCCGAGCCAGTAGGGCAGCGGATCGCCCTTGCGGCACACGAAACCGCCCTTGGGCACGAAGATCTCGTCACAGCTCGCTTCCACCTTGGCCATTTCGTCCGCGTTCAGGGTGCGCGCCCAGATGGTTCCGCGCAGATGGTCGATCAAGGTGATGGGTGGCATGTTCATTTTGCGTCGCAACATCGAAAGTCGGTGAATTGTCGTGCAAACGACAACATCGCCGCACCGGGCAAGCTACTATCATCACACAAAAAAACAACATCTTGGAGACGTTGTGGACAAGACTGAAGGCGGCCGGCTCGCGACTTTCCCGCGCCGGCTCCTCGATCACGGAAAAACCCGGCCCGAACGGCCCGCGTTCCGCGAAAAGTACCTGGGTCTGTGGCAGGCCTGGACCTGGCGCGAGACGAATGCCGAGGTGCGCGCACTGGCCTGCGGCCTGGCTGCCCTGGGCTTCCGGCGCGGCATGAACCTGGCCATCATCGGCGACAACCGTCCGCACCTGTACTGGGCCATGCTGGCCGCGCAGGCCCTGGGCGGCGTGCCGGTGCCCCTGTACCAGGACGCGCCCGCGGCCGACATGGCCTACGTGCTGCAGGACGCGGAAGTCGCCTACGCCGTGGTCGAGGACCAGGAACAGGTGGACAAGCTGCTGGAACTGCAGGAGCAGTGCCCGCTCCTGCATCACATCGTCTACGAGGACGCGCGCGGCATGCGCCACTACAGCCAGGGCGGCCTGCAGTCCTTCGCCGCGCTGCAGGAAATGGGCCGTGCATACGACCGCGCTCATCCCGGCTTTTACGAACAGGCGATCGAGCAGGGCCGGGCGTCCGATCCCGCCATCATCCTGTATACCTCCGGCACCACCGGCAAGCCGAAGGGCGTGGTGCAGTCGCACGCCGCCCTGATCGCGGCCGGCGAAGGCGGCGTCGGCTTCGACCGGCTGACCGACCGCGAGGACGTGCTGTCCTACCTGCCCATGGCCTGGGTCGGCGACTGCCTGTTCTCGCTGGCGCAGGCGATGGTGGCCGGCTTCACCGTCAACTGCCCGGAATCGTCGGACACGGTGTTGACCGACATGCGCGAGATCGGCCCGACCTATTACTTCGCGCCCCCGCGCATCTTCGAAAACCTGCTCACCACCGTGATGATCCGGATGGAGGACGCGGGCGCCCTCAAGCGCGGCATGTTCCATTACTTCATGGAGGTGGCGCGCCGCTGCGGCAGCGACATCCTGGACGGCAAGCCGGTGCCGCCGCGCGACCGCGCGCTGTATGCGCTCGGCCGGGTCCTGGTATACGGGCCGCTGAAGAACGTGCTCGGCATGTCGCGCATCCGCGTGGCCTACACGGCCGGCGCGGCGATCGGGCCGGACCTGTTCCGCTTCTACCGCTCGATCGGCGTCAATCTCAAGCAGCTGTACGGCTCCACCGAAACCTGCGCCTACGTCTGCCTGCAGCCGGACGGCCAGATCAAGTTCGACAGCGTGGGCAAGCCCGCGCCGGGGGTCGAGATCAAGCTGGCCGACAACGGCGAGGTGCTGGTCAAGTCCTGCTCCACCATGGAGGGCTACTACAAGCGGCCGGACGCCACCGCCGAAGTGCTGGACGGCGCCGGCTACTTCCACACCGGCGACGCCGGCCTGATCGACGAAGAAGGCCACCTGAAGATCATCGACCGCGCGGCGGACGTGGGCCGCATGAACGACGGCGCCATGTTCGCCCCC
>DASRUW010000370.1:0-4581 GCA_035655255.1 Telluria sp.
AACCCATCTGCAGGCTGGACAGGATCGCCAGCAGCGTCGACGGGCCCGCCACCGACACCCGCAAGGTGCGCTGGATCTCGTCCACCAGACCGGGCCGGCGCATCACCTCCGCATACAGTCCTTCCGTCGGCAGGAACATGATCGCGAAATCCGTCGTGTGCGGCGGCGCCAGGTATTTCTCGCAGATCGTCTTCGCTTCCAGCCGCACCTGGCGTTCGAGCTCGCGGGTCGCCTGGGCGACGCCGTCCGCATCCGAACGGTCGCTCGCGTCGAGCAGGCGCTCGTACTGCTCCTTCGGGAACTTGGCATCGATCGGCAGCCACATCGGCGCGCCGCCTTCGGTCACGCCCGGCAGCTTGATCGCGAACTCCACGCGCGCGCCGGTGCCGGCCACGGTCTCCACGTTCTTCGCGTACTGGTCCACCGTCAGCATCTGTTCGAGCAGCGCCTCGAGCTGCACTTCGCCCCAGGTCCCGCGCGTCTTCACGTTGGTCAGCACGCGTTTCAGGTCGCCCACGCCGACGGCCAGCTGCTGCATCTCGCCCAGTCCCTGGTGCACCCGCTCCAGGCGCTCGGACACCTGGCGGAAGGATTCGGTCAGACGAGTCTCCAGCGTCGCGTGCAGCTTCTCGTCGACCGTGCGCCGCATCTCCTCCAGCTTGAGCGCGTTATCGCCCTGCAGCTCGCGCAGGCGCGATTCGAGCGTAAGGCGCACTTCGAGCATGCGCTGGGCGTTCGACTCGCGCATCGCCTCGATGGCCTGGATGGTCGCGCCATGCGCTTGCGCCAGCGCGGAGCTGACTTCCTGGCGCGTCGACTGCGCGCTCAGTTGCAGGTCGCGTTCGATGCGGTCGAAACGCTCGGCCTCGGCGCCGCGGCCGCGCAGCATCAGCACGACCTGCAGCAGGACGACCAGCGCCAGCGCGCCACCCAGGATCAGGAACTGGAATTCGTTCACCGTCCTCAACCCGCCTGGTTGCGCATCCAGTCGGCCGTGCCGAAGAAGGCTTCCATCAGCTTGAGGCGCAAATCTTCCTCGATGCCGACATCCTCCATGGCCCAGGCCATCGCGCGCAGCCACTGGTCACGCTCGCTGGTGCCGATCGGGAACGGCAAGTGCCGCGCGCGCAGGCGCGGATGCCCATAGCGTTCGATGAAGAGGTCCGGACCGCCCATCCAGCCCGACAGGAACATGAACAGCTTGTCGCGCGAGCCTTCGGTGGACGGGGGATGCATGGAGCGGATGCCGGCAAATTCCGGCTCGAGCTCCATCAGGTCGTAGAAGCGGTCGACCAGTTCGCGCAAGCGTTCGGCGCCGCCAATGACTTCGTAAAGCGTCTGTGATTCTGCCATGCCTCCATCATACCAGCGTCAGGCGGCGCTGGCGGCGGGTGGACGACCAGTTCTCGAGGTCCACTTCTTCGCGCATGTCGGCGCAGGCGCCGAGCAGGCGCTCCAGCTCCTGGCGGGTGAGGCCGGAGTTGAGCGTGAGGCGCACCAGCGAGCGGTTCCTGGCCGTGGCCGGGGCACAGAACACGGCGCCGTAGATGCCGCGCTTGTCGAGGGCATTGCGCACCACCAGGGTCTGCGGCTCGGTGCCCGCCTCCAGGGCGATGATCTGCTCGCTGCCGTCGTCGATGTTGTAGCCCAGCTCACGCAGGCCGTCGCGCACGAAGCGCGTGTGCTCGCGCAGGGCCGCGCGGCGCCCGTCCGCGGCGGCGATGAAGTCCAGCGCCGCATTGAACCAGGCCAGTTCGTGGCTCAGGAGGCAGGAGCTGAAAATGGCCGGGCGTGACGCGGACGGGAAGTAGCCCTTGAACTCGGACGAGCAGGTGATGAAGCCGGCGCGCCCCGCGAACGCCTTGGCCAGCGAGACGGTGCGGAAGTGCACCCGCTCCGCCAGGCCCAGTCCCACCACCATGCCGGCGCCGCGCGGCCCGTGCGTGCCAAGCGAGTGCGACTCGTCCACCACCAGGATGCAGCCGTGCGCCTCGGCCACGTCCACCAGCGCCGCCAGCGGCGCCACGCTGCCGTTGGTGCTGTACAGCGCGTCGACCACGATCACGCCGCGCCCATGCCGCGCGACCTGGCGACGCAGGTGCTCCACGTCGTTGTGCAGGAAAGGCACGGCCTCGGCCTGCGCCGTCAGCACGCCCTCCCACAGCGAGGCATGGGCCATCATGTCCAGGTACACCGGCACGTCCGGCCCGCAGATCGCCTGCATCAGGCCGACGTTGGCCGACCACCCGGACTGGGACAGGATCCCGTCCTGCGCGCCCATGAAGGCGGCCAGGCGCTCCTCCAGCTGGAACTGGGCGCTGCCCGGCTGCAGGAACACGGCCGACATCAGCATCTCGCCGGCCGCCTGTTCCAGCACGCTGGCCTGGGCACGGGTCAGGCTGTGTTCGCGCGCCAGGCACAGGTAATCGTTCCCCGCCAGGAGCACCGGATCGGCCTGCGACGGGCACCACACGTGCAGCGGGCTGCCGCCATGCAGCTTGCCGACGCGTTCCACATACCACTCCTGCATGCGGCTGGTGACGAAGGCGGGCAGGTCCTGCTCGGCCCGGCGGGGACGGTCATCGATAGCGGGTGGGGTCATGCTGGTCTCCGAAAAATTGCCATTCTGTCCTCTGACATTTCCATCAAGACAGCATCCAGCACGACCATTGAGATACATCAAACGGGGCCGGTCACATCTGTTACACGATGTGGCAAAAATTGATAGACATCAATTCATCGAAAACCCCTCGGACAAACGATTTCATGTTGCACGCATCGACCGGACGCCGTTCCTCGCTCGCCGCCGCAGGCAGCGCCATCGCGCAGTGGCTGCTGCGCCATGAGCGCGCGTTCGACCACGACACCATGCGGGTGATGCTGCTGGCCTGGATCGGCATGTTCGGCCTGCCGCTGTACTACGTGATCTGGACCCGCTTCTTCCCCCAGCCCTACGAAAACCTGTGGCTGCGCGCGGTCGGCACATCGCTGTGCGTGTCGCTGATCATCTGGCTGCCGGCGATGCCGCCGCGCTGGCAGCGCGTGTTCGCCTTCGTCACGGTCACCTACACCCTGCCGTTCCTGTTCACCTTCCTGTACCTGATGAACCACGGCTCGCCCGTGTGGAGCCAGTCCTCGCTGGTCGCGCTGATCATCCTGTTCCACTTCAACGTGCGATGGGCGCTGGCCTCCAGCCTGGTGGGCAGCGCCATCGCCGCCGGCGCCTTCGCGCTGATCGGCGACGCCGCCTTCCTGGTCAGCCGCACGGTGCTGGAACAGGTGCCGATCTCGGTGTTCACCGTGTTCGTCGTCTCGATCGCCAAGGTGGGACGGCGCATGCTGGCGCAGGAGAAGCTGGCCGGCATGGCGCAGGGACTGGCCAGCGTGTCGCACGAGCTGCGCACGCCGCTGGTGAGCGTGGACGCCAACGTGCGCGGCATGGCGCGCCTGCTCGCGCGCGGGCACGAAGGCTGCGATCCGCACGCGCTGGCAGACGCCCTCGCCCGCATCCAGTTCGAGGTGCGCCACATGAACCACATGGTGGACCTGTTCCTGCTCTCGGCCACGGCCGTCAACCGCAAGCTGGAGCCGACCGAACACGTGTCGATGAAGGACGTGGTCGAAAGCGTGCTGCGGCGCTATCCCTTCGCGTCCCAGGCGCAGCGCGACAACGTGGCGATCGAGGTGCGCGGCGACTTCACCTTCGCCGGCCAGTACGAGCTGTGCGTGGTGATCCTCCTGAACCTGCTGCGCAACTCGCTCAAGGCCCTGCACCGCGCGGGCAAGGGCCGCAT
This sequence comes from Telluria sp., assembly GCA_035655255.1. Lineage (GTDB taxonomy): Bacteria > Pseudomonadota > Gammaproteobacteria > Burkholderiales > Burkholderiaceae_D > Telluria. Next base: position 3,795 of record DASRUW010000370.1, read on the forward strand.
CCGCATCATCGTCGACGGCACCCGCCAGATGCCGCGCCTGCTCTTCATCGACACCGGCTGCGGCATCGCGGCGGCGCAGCTGCCCAACATCTTCAAGCGCTTTTACTCCTACCCGCCCAGCACCGGCTCCGGCATCGGGCTGGCCTTGTGCAAGGAGATCCTCGACGCCTGGCACGCCAGCATCCGTTGCGTGTCGCGTGAACTGGCCTACACCATGTTCGTGCTCGAGTTCCCGACCAACATCCGCCTGGGTGCCCGCCCGGCCTTCTGCCACTGATCATGCCCCACGCCCTGCCCGTCTACCAGCATCCGAGCCTGACCATCCTCGTCGACGACAGCGACAGCTTCCTGCGCAGCCTGTCGTTCCAGCTCGACCCGTCCCTGGCCAGCCGCGCCTTCCACGACACGCGCCTGGCGCTCGACTGGCTGCGCCGCAATGCGCGTCCGCCGGAGTGGCAGCGTTCGCCCCTGTCGGCCAGCTTCGACACCAACGCCCGCTCGCTCGAACAAGCCGGCATGGCGCTCGACATCGACCAGATCTTCCGCATCGGCTTCCAGCCGGACCGGTTCGCGATACCCACCGTGGTGGTGGTCGACTACGACATGCCGCAGATGAACGGCATCGAGTTCTGCGAGGCACTGGGCAATCTCCCCGTGCGCAAGATCCTCTTCACCGGCGCGGCGGACGAGAAGATCGCGGTGCGCGCGTTCAACCAGGGGCTGATCGACCGCTTCATCAAGAAGAGCGACGACGACGCGCTGGACCGGCTGGAGCAGGACATCCAGC